>CAKZLX010000706.1 GCA_937127265.1 uncultured Pseudomonadota bacterium | reverse complement strand
CTACGTTGGTGATTAGTCGTTTGATTGTCGAGCAAGGCTATCATCGGTTGGTGGTGGACTTTACAGGTCGTCAATTGGTTGAACATTCCTTACGGCGACTGATGCTCCAACGGATGTCGCCTGTGGTAGATCATCTCACTGAGACTGCCATTGTGCTTGATGGAACTTCCTTTCGACGAGTGATTTTGGATTTTTTCGTTCGTGGTTATTTGCGTAAACGTGGTATTAAAGTAACATTTTTTGATTCCAAAGAAGAGGCTATCGAGTATATGGAGGCCGCTGTTGCCAAGAGCACTCCATAAGTTTGACGGTACCGTTCTTTCAATCATTGGATTGAGAGGTCGATTGGTGTACAATAGGCTATGAAATTTTCCTTACCGAAATCGTATGGTTCGCCATCATCGGATGAAATTAAAGCCATTCATGATGCGACCCATTTGATGGATGGATTCCTGTACTTTCATCGTCTACCCAATCCCACACCCGCTACTGTAGTTTACACATCGAAATATCTCAAGCAGATATTGAAACAACACCAGTTACAGCACATGGTGTTGGATTTTACAGGTCGCGGTATGGTTGACCACTCCTTACGACGATTGATGTTGCAGCATATGTCCACACCACTTCTGGAGATGCAAGAGTTAGCCATTGTCTTGGGTGGCAATAACTTCCGGAGGGTGTTGATTGACTTCTTCGTGCGTTCTTATTTACGTCACCGGAATATTAAGGTCTCTTTTTGGGAGACCAAAGACCAAGCCATCGACTATATGAAACAGGTACTGCAGTTTTCAAACTAGACTCAGTAGTGGATGGAGCAGGTGATCAGACCAGCCCTCTAAAAGGATTAGGTTGGTCGTCAAATGGCTTAGGCCAAGAGTGCAGGATATTCGATGTACTTACGCACCGCTTGTAAGAATTCAGCCCCCAAAGCACCATCAATCACCCGGTGATCACAGGTCATGGTCACTTTCATTCTCCAACCAGTACTTAATGTACCATCAAGTACCACTGGCTCTTGTTGCATCGAACCCACGGCCAAGATAGCGGCATTTGGTGGGTTGATGATCGCTGTGAAGTGTTCGATTTGCATCATTCCCAAATTGGAAATGGTGAAGGTTGAATCACTGTATTCTTCAGGTGTGAGTTTACGATCTTTGGCTTTGGTAACCAGTGTACGGGTTTGCTCGGCTAGAGACGACAAAGATTGTTGGTCGGTGTTGCGAATCACTGGTGTAATCAGTCCATCCGGTAATGCAACCGCTATACCCACGTCGATGCGTCCATGTTGAATGATCGCCTCTTCGGTCCATGAAGCATTGACGGCAGGGACATCTTGGAGGGCTTTGGCAACCGCTTTGATGACCAAATCATTGTAACTGACCGATAGACCGGCACTTTTGATTTGTTTACGGAAAGCAACCAAACTGTCGCAATTAAACTTGGCGTTCAAAAAGAAGGTCGGAGCATCCAAGTAAGATTCTTTCAATCGACGGGCGATTGTCTTCCGCATCATCGAGTTTGGTACGGTAGTGGATTCCGTAGAGGTGGAAACAGCGTTTGTTTGGGCTTGACTACGACGTTTTGGATAGGCTTTGCTCGGTACAAACTGGGTGGGCATTTCCATGATCGAATCGTGAAGTGTTTGACCTTGCCAAGTATAGTGCTCAACGTCCGCAGTCCCTGTGCTACCTTTTGGAATATCTGAACTGAGCACACGACCACGGGGACCTGTTCCTTTAACAGATGACAAGGACACCCCACTGGCATCTGCTTGTACACGTGCGCCGGGACCGGCTTTGATAGGACCCTTTGAAGATGTGACTGGTGCCGTCGAGGTGTCTACCTCTGTTGATGGAGTATCATCACTGGCAAGGCTGAATGAACCACTTTCAAACTGGGCAACCAACTCTGTAACGTCCTCTCCGGCTTCACCAATGATGGCGATGGGCGTTCCCACTTG
>CAKZLX010000705.1 GCA_937127265.1 uncultured Pseudomonadota bacterium | reverse complement strand
GAACTCTTCTGCCCACAAGATATCCAAAAGTAAAATCGAGAAACAACATCGCAAAAAGAAACGTCGTCAAGGTTCATCAAAACCACCTCCCAAAGAGATTACGGTGATTCGTTCGAGTTTCAATACTTGCGATTTGCGAGGGGTTCGGGTGGAGGAGGCTTTTGTACAGTTGGAGACCTACTTTGATTCGCAGATTTTGAATGGGCGCAAGCGGATATTTATTTTGCATGGTCACGGTACGGGGGCTTTACGGGCTGGCATACGCGGTTGGCTGGGGTCCTCGCACTATGTTCTAAAATGGCGACCTGCGACGGCTGATGAAGGTGGAAATGCCTTTACCGTGGTGGATTTGAAATGACCTTGGCTTTGTATACCTTGACCTTGCCACCAAATGTGATTGATCTGCAAAGCGTCGATTTGGATGCCGATGGACAAACCGAAATTTTGGTGGTGACCAAAGACTCTCTTTCTGAAGTTCCTGCACCACTGTCGGCACACATTTTTGTCCAGCAACAGAATCAGTGGACGCTTCGACAGACGATATCACTGGGCGATAAGGCGATGTTTTGGGAGGCTGAAAGTGGGTTGTGGGCGGTTGATGGTCAGGGCGTTCTTGATTTGGAACACAATCGCAGGGTGGTCTCGGTAGCAACTTGGTTGGAGGCTTTACAACAAACATCACCAAAAAGTGCTGACATCGTACATGATTTGGATGGTGATGGTTCGGTGGACTTTTTGGTTCATACCCTAGAAGGTGTGGGGTTATATGCTGAGGATGGGACAGAACGTTGGCGAGCCCCTGTGGTGATCGATGGCACTATTCGCACCTATACCAAAACCGGTGGCATACAGTTTGAAGTGGCCCAAAGAGCAAAACCAATGGTGATTCGAGATTGGGATGGCGACGGGCTGAAAGATATTTGGTTTTTACAGGGGAACGAGGCTACAATTGTCACTTCGACAACCACTCATCCACAGACGAGTTTGGTGGAATTGCCAATCAATGTTGAGCCACAGTACACCACCAAACCCAAAAAAGAACTCAATTGGGTGCGCTACGAAGATCTCAATCAAGACGGATACACCGATGTTATATGGCAGTACTGGGTGCGTGGAGACTCTTGGTTCGGTTCGACAACCGAGATTGGCTATGCCTTATCCAACGGTACCACATTTGAACCTGCGCAGACGATAAGGAGAGACACAGCAATATTGGATGTGCAACTCAAGGACTTGGATGGCGATCAATCTTTGGATTTGTGGATAGTGTCCACCGATGTTGGTGTCAGCAGCCTCAGTCGCGCTTTGTTGACCCAACAGGCTTCGGCCGAGATAACTGTCTATCCGTTTCAAACCCAGACCTTTTCTAGCGCAGCAAGTATGTCTTTGTCACTCAATATTCCGATTGGTCAAGATGATGCCTTTGATTACATCTCGATACCTGATGTGAATGGTGATACACGCAAGGATTTGTTGGTGATGGTGGATACCGAAGTCCGTTTGTATACGTCGCATGCAACCACATGGAAAGTCGAATCCACAATTCCCAAGATACCACGCGGAAAATTTCAGTTGCAGAAAAATAAGGAACAACAACCTATATTTCCTGTTTGGACCGAAGGCAGTACGACGACATCCATAATTTCAGTTATTAAGCAATGAGATGACATTTTCTGTAACAACAACCTATGGCAAACCTTCACCAAAAGAAATCGAAGATATTCACCAGAGCATTGAAACAGGTGAGGGGTATCTGTATGTGCATCGTTTGCCGACCTTAACACCGGCTATCGTGATTTATTTTACAGGGTATTTGAACCAACTGATCACCGAGCATGGTTACCATCGAATGATTTATGACTTCACCAATCGGCAATTTGTTTCTCATGGATTGCGAAAATTGATGATTGAACAGATGCAAGAGTCACTTTCACAACTCACGGAGATGACGATTGTGTTTGAAGGTAGTGCCATACGTCGAACCTTAATTGACTTCTTTGTTCGGGGATATTTACGTAAACGGGGTATTACTGTCTCTTTCTGTACCAATAAAGCGGAGGCAATAGCCCTGATGGTGCGGACTGGTGTTGAAGATAAAGGGTTGGGGTAACTGTTCACCATGTCCCTTTCCGTACCACATTCTTATCCGGAACCCTCAGAACAAGAGAAGATTGAAGTCAACCATTCTATTCAACGACATTCTGGATTTATCTACTTTCATCGTATTCCAGACCCGACACCCGCCACTG
>CAKZLX010000704.1 GCA_937127265.1 uncultured Pseudomonadota bacterium | reverse complement strand
CCAAGAAAAAATTCTTTATCGTCAGATTGTAAAAAGACAGAATGTAGTGCGTTTGCATAGGATGAATTATCACTGGATAAATCCCAAAAAACAGGGACGAACCACAACCAAGAGAAGATTGCGGATACAAGGAGTACTGTGACAAGTTTAAAAAAATGATGGTTGGGCATAAGGAGAGACCAATTCTGTTGTAACAATCGGATATCTTTATGCTAACCTAATTCTATGTCGGTGTTTAAGGCTGAAAATTCAAGAGGTTGGTCATGAAAAAATCATATGTTCGTTGTATTGAAATTTTAAACAACAGTTCAAAAGACGTAAAGTCTGCAGAAGGCGACAACATCAAGTATCCCAAAGTGAAACGAGCATATCAAACCGAAGATACGACGGCTGGTTTATAAACATTCTCGTTTTCTCATTTGATTGAACTATTCCTGCGAAGACTCATCTTTACAGGTGACGCTAATCTTGTGAATAGCATTGAGAAATGAATCGAACTGTTTTGCGTAGTCTGTGACATCGTATTTGATTTCTCCTGTGGTGCATGGTGGTTGATTTTTTCATATTTTTTATCATGCAAATTCGATGCCAATAAGCGATTGCGAATCAGTCGTTGATTTATCAGGGTGTTTTGTGCTATAAAACAGTGAACTATACCACAAACCTTGAGTGAATACGATGAACCAACCACAACGAATCTTGGCGATGTTCACAACAGTGTCAATGATGGCCTGTAATTTCATTACCGATGAAGAATTGGCTTATCGTATGGGTGGTGATGGGTCCTGTTCAACGGTTTGGTATTTGGATGCAGATGGCGATGGGTTCGGTGAAGAGGATTCTTTGGTGGCTTGCGCTGCACCAGGTGCTGAGTACATCCAACAGACTGGAGACTGCAATGACCAAGATGCGGCGATTTCTCCTGAGGCTATTGAAGATTGTGCGACTGAGATAGATGAAGATTGTGACGGTACTCGCAATACAGGCTCACCGGATGCAGTCGAACCTCTATCCTGTGTGGACTGGTATGCGGACCGAGACGCCGATGGTTTTGGTGATGATTTCGATGTTCGTTGCAATTGTACTGGTGATGATGTCTACACGGTGCGACAAGGTGGAGATTGTGAAGATCAAATTGCCATTGTCAATCCAGAACAACCAGAAGTCTGTGGTGATGGTTGGGACAACAATTGTGATGGCTCTGCCAATGGCTGTGGATATACAGAGGCTTTTTCTTTGATTGAGTCGCAATGGATTGTTGGAGAAGCCGATCAAGCGTATGCTGGAAGCAACCTGGCGATGGGGCCTTTGTTGAAAACAGGTGCGCCAGCCGCATTGATTTTGAGTACAGGATGCGCCAATGATTACGGATGTATAGATGTATTTGATGCCGATACCATCAACACTGCCGATGACATCCTGTCGACCAGTGATGCCTTGCTCCGTATCACCGGTGAAAGTGACTCTGATTTCGGGCATCAAATCTATCCGTTTGCCAATCTAGTTGATACCGAAGACGTCGATTTGTTGGTTTCAGCCCCAAACTGGATCGATACAGAGGGTAGAACGGTTGGTAAAGTTTATTTGTTTGAGGGGCCGTTGGTGGACAGTCGTCCTGCTTCCGATGCTTACAGTGCTTTTGTCGGTGCTGGGGAGGGTGATCAATTTGGTTCAGCCTTAAGTCATGTTGGCAATCAAGTGTGGATTGGAGCGATGGGCTCTGATTTGGGAGCGATCAATGGTGGTGCGGTATATGTTTACGCAACCATTGGAGAGGCTTTGGTGCATCAAATGACCGCCACAGAACCATCAATGCGCTTTGGTTCGTCGTTATCCCAACCGGCTGATTTAAATGGTGATGGTATTGCGGATATTGCAGTGGGTGGCTATGGTGCAAACGATAGCAAAGGGGCTGTACATGTTTTTTGGAATGCGGCCGGATTGACTGCCTTGGCGCCAAGTGATTCGGATGTGGCGTGGAATGGTTCGCTTCCCAATGAGGAAGCAGGCCGTCGAGTGGAGGTCGTGGGTGACATTACAGGAGACGGGTATACAAACCTTTTGATTTCAGCCCCCAATGCCAGTCGCGCCTATATTGTATCGGCCAATCAAGTCTCCACATCTTTGTTGGATGAGGCTACGGTCACCGTGATTGGTGAGGAAGGAACGGCTTTGGGGTCTTCGATTGCACAAGTTGGCGACTTTAATGGTGATGGACAGTCTGATGTGGTACTCGGTGGGTTTATTGGCTCACAAATAGCCATCGCTTATGGACCGTTGTTGGGTACCTATACCGCAGATGATTTGATTGTAATGCAAAATCGAGGTTCGGATCAGTTGGGTTGGTCGTTGGCTGGTGGATTGGACCTCACTGGAGACGATGTCAACGATATTTTGGTGGGTGCCAAAACAGCCTCCGAGGGGTTGAACAAAAATGGTGTGGTCTTTATGATGGCTGGAAGGGGACTGTGATGCAGAGATCGCAAGGAATGACAGTAATGAATAGAGGTACCTTTTCGAGAGGAGTCTGGATGGTAGCCCTCTGTTTTTCCTGTAGTCTATTATCGGTTCCAGTGGAAGCCCAAGTAAAACCAATGGTTGAAACGCATCGTGAAGGTTGCAGTGTCAATGCCAGTGCTTGGACGGAACTGATTGCTGAATCGATGTCACTGTTCAAAAATATGGATCAGTATGGCTTTGAACAAAAGAGAGCCAATGTCCATGCACAAGTGCACTGTTTGTCTGAAATTCTCACCAATGAACAGGTGGCATGGTTTCACTGGATGGAAGTTTTGTCGGCTTTTGCCCAAAAAGACAAGGCTTTATTGGGAGCGCATGTGCGGGCCTCAAAACGGGTGGCACCAGATATGGATTTGCGTTCGGAAGGATTGGTCAATGATGGTCATCCGATGTTGCAGTGGTATGCGTTTGCGGTTGATGAACAAACTAATGGTGTTCAACCCTTGCCAAAGCCTACCCGTGGGAATGTGCTGTATGTGGATGGACAAGTGTCTGAAATGGCACCCACCGACCTTCCTTATATCGTCCAACGTGTCAAAGGGGAGGTGGTTGAGCAAAGTGCTTTTGTATCATTGGGAGCGCCACCACCCGAATATCCCTTATACCATCATCCTTTCGCAGTTGGCACCTTGGAACCAACCTACTTTATGACCTCGAGTATCGGTGGTGCAGTCACCTTGTTGACGATGGGGCTGGCCAGTATGAGTGAAAAGCGTTTTTGGAATCCAGCAACACCAAATGAAGATTTACAATCTTTGCAACGACGTACCAACACCTACTCAACACTGGCAATCTTGGGTGGCGTAACCTGTTTGTCGGCGGGATTTATGTCCATTTATGCTGATGAAGTTGCTGAGCGGGCGGAATTTATTTTTGATACTGAGGATGAGGCTGAGTAAATGTTTACCAGAGGAAGAATCGGAGAGGGCTGGCTGGGTGAAATGTACGCAGGAGAAGATGTACAAGGTCGTCCGACACGTTTTGTTTCTCTGGCGGATTGGTCCGATGCCCAACGAACTTGGTTGATGGAACGGATGCGCTTAATGAATCTGTACACGGTACAAGGTGTTTGCCCCCAATTGGGATTGCAAATCATTCAAGGTGAACCGTGTTGGGTTGGGGCATGGAGAGACGGTGTTCAACTGTCGGTGTTGTTGGATGAAAAGCATCTACCCAATACTGTCATTATGTCTATCGCCTATGGAATTATCCAAAGTTTACACAGTGCTCAAACAAAAGGTATTATACACGGTTGTTTGCATCCCAACGGGATTTGGATTGGTGTGGACGGGCAAATCTGGATTGATGGGTATGGTCAATCGATGGAGGTGAACGACTCCTTTACGGACGATGTCTTTGTATTGGGGCAACTGTTGGTGGAGATGTTTTTGGGTGAATGTCCGTTTCCTGTACCGGCCGATCAACACTTGCAAACCTTACAAGAAGTGGGGCTAGAACTCAAAGCGATGGGACTACCCCGAAAATTACCCCGCCAAATCATGCGTTTGCTTCATCCGGAACCCAATAGTCGTCCGACACTGGATATTTTGTCTGATAAATGGAAGATAACACGTGGTGCCTCTATTTTATCAGGGTGGGTTCGCAGTCAGTTTCCACAAATTGTGGAGGCTTCAAGGCCTGAAGATCGTATTCCGACCGCCAGACGAATTGCGCCTTTGCCTTGTCCGATTGTGGAAACAGTATTCAATTCACCCGTTGTTGCAAACCAGACTACAGTAGAACAAGATGTTTTGTCAGATGATGATACTTTGTTGCGATCGCGTCCGGAGTCTATTGGTGATGAACAATGCTTAATGGACCATGACCGAACTCACGAAGATAACATTGATGAAGAAAAATCTGCTGAAGATACGCTTGTTTTGCCAGAGGGGCAGAGGCTCGAGGAAGCCACTGAACAAGTCGATCTGCACTATGAAAATACCGATGAAGTGGTTGAAGAAACCCAAGTGAGAGCCTTTTCCGCTTCGGTGGAACTTGAATTCTTTGATGATGAGCCAACCAGTCGACTGATGGTTGAAGATGCCTTCTTTTCTTCTGATGTAGAACCCGTAGAATCATTGGATTTGGCAGAAGAAATGGATACACCCTCTCGTCGTCCGTTGATTGGTTTATTGTGGATTGGCGTGGTGGGAGTACTGACAGTGTTGGGATTGTACTGGACGGTCCCCAATATTCCATCGTACCCTGAAGATTCCGTCGAAGTGTCTAAGCAAATGGATGAAACCAGTCAAGTGGTGGTTGAAGCCATACCGATTTTGAATGAACCGGTGACTGATACAGTGACCCCGCCTGTTGAATCATCATCTATGGAGGAGGATGTTGCCGAACCAGAGGAGGCTGTCATTTCCCAACGCCCAAACTCCACGGTAAAGTCCTCCAAACGATCTGTAAAGCAAGCCCCTAGGCAATCCACAACGGTCAAAAAGAATCCGAAGGTCGATGCCAAACCCGTTAGTAAACAGACCAAGCCTGTAGAACCCATCCCCCCTTCGGTTGCCGAGAAACCACCGGTGAAAGAGGAACTACCTGAGCCAGAAGTCGTAGAGAACACCGAAGACGCGACTGCCGAACCGACAACAGAACCCGTCACTGAATCAACAGAGCCAGAGGTTGAGATTCCTCCTGAACCCAAAGTGACTACAGGTACAGTCAAAGTCAATGGCGATCATGTCAACATTCGATTTGAGCGCGATGGACGAGATATCCCTATGGGGACGATGGAAACTGGAGCCTACACGGTCTATGTGACTTTTGAAGGGTTTAATGAATTCAAAGTCACCACCTTCACCGTTGAAACAGGAAAAGTCTATACGGTAAACTGCAACTCAATGTTTGCGACTTGTCAGGTGAAGTAGTGGTGCATCGTCACGTGGTGATTACACCCATACCTTCATCTTACACACTGTTTTGATCGGTCAGTTGTTTTTGCGCAAAGCCAAACTTCACTTTGAGTTGTAACTCTTCGTTGTTGACTTCGATGCGAACATCTTCAACGGTCATGTTCATTTTGAGTGCACCACCAGCCGGCAGAACCATCTCATTCAACTGATCTTTGGGGATCAGCGGTACGACATTGAAACGATCGGTTTGTTGGGCCAGTAACTGACCAGCGATCTCATTGGCTAGTTTGAGAAGGACATTCTCCCCCAAGTCAATTTGTGGGTCTTGGACAGAGCCAACCACGGCATTTTGATTGGCGTCAAAACGAATGTCGCCCAAATGACAACTGGCGCCAAGTCGCTTGTCAAAGGTAAAAGGGATTTCCAGATTTCGTTTCAACAAAAAGAGGGTACCGGTGGCGGAGGCTTTTACGTGGGCATCAACCCCAATTTTTTGTTCGCCGTAGTGAAAGTCCGTCCCGTCTTGGTCAATCACCACTTTCCAGTCACCTTCCACGTGCAAGATTTCATCGAGGGTTCGATAGACTTGGGGTTTGTGTTTCTTCCAGATGTCTCCCAACCGACGACGAGCCCGTTGAATGGTTTCGGAAGGAGCCTTGTCTTCGATTAGTCCAGCCACCTTTTGTCGTACACCCAACTGTTTGACCCCTTGATAGACGTTGCGTCCAATATCAAAGGCACCATCGGCGACTTGGAAGGGAAGGGCGACGCCTACGAGGTCATCCCACAATGCTTTATTGATTGACAGGGCGAGGTGAAAGTCTGACATAGCCATCTCCAAGTGAAAGGTGCTTTCTTCTATTGTATTCCAAATTGTAGTGGGCGTGCATTAAAAAGAACCATTTTGTGGTGGTGCTTCTTCGGTACGGGGTCCCAATCGTTCAACGGGGGCGATATCGCTGATGACGATGGGTTGGTGGAGTTTGGTGATCTTCCAACCGTATCCACCAGCGGCTTGTGTGGATGGTGTGCCCCACACTTGTGTACAGAAACTGGAAAAGGCAAATGCCCACTTGGCTTCTAGACCAGGTGAGAAATTAGCGGGATCGACCACAATCCATTCAAAACCATCGGCAATTAAGGCGTCGACATCTTCGGGTTCAATGGTGACTTGGTGAAAACTACCGACCGAGATTTCGGAAAGTGCTTTGAGAACAGTTCGAGAGGCTACATATTTATCAAAACCATTGGGTCGATGGCTGGTAATGTGATCGCCTAACCCACCGAGTATTGGTTGTTGATGATGGGTTTGTAACCAGAGAACGTGTCGAGAGATTTCATTGGGGGAGACCACTGGTAGGGTGATGATCGGACCTTTGATACCGGCATAAAGACGTTCTTGGAAGCGCCGTGGCGGATGGGATTCCACTGGGAAATAGGGGTTGCGTAGGGGGGTATCTAATAAAACCAGTACAATCCCCACAATCGCAATCTGTTTACCATTTTTCGGCAAATACAAGAACCAGCGCTCCAT
>CAKZLX010000703.1 GCA_937127265.1 uncultured Pseudomonadota bacterium | reverse complement strand
TCTTGGCGGTCTGCTATCGGTTGTGTACCCCAATTGGATGACTGTGTTTGTTGTTGGTGATGTCTTGCCATCCACTCCCACTCAGATTCGATCGGTAAGCGATAGCCAGTATGGGTCATATTGGCATGCACTTTATTGGGCGTGATGGTGTACACTGGTTGAAGGTTGTACATCGCCGAGAGGGCGTTACAAAATTGAACGGCCTCGAACCAAGTTAAAGATTCGACGGGTTTTTGTGGATGTTTGTCTCTACTGGGGTTTTGTCGCATGATGGCTGTATAGAGTGCTTGGGTCACTTCCGTAGTGGCGATCCAAAATGGTTGTACAGTCACAGGGTGTTCGCTTTCATCGGGGTCGCGACCAATTTCGGTGGTTGGCGATCCCATTTGCATTGTTCCCCCAGTCATTTGAATAAAGGTGGGCAGGGCAACAGACAAAGAAGGGTGCGGATGAGGTGTCCAATCACAAATCTCACAACCATCACCACCGATCGGTAGTGGGGTGGTACACTCTGGACAAGAGAGGGTTTTCATTTCACACTTGTGGGGTAATCGGTTAAAATAAGGGTATATTCTTTGTACCCACTTGTCTTGGAGTCGACCATGTTTCGTCACACAATTCTTTTTGTTGCTGTTTTATCGATGGGCTGTCGCGATACCCTTGAAGGGAGCTGGGATGGGGAATTTACCTGTGCAGATCGTGAGTATGATGTCACCGCCAAGTTTGTCGAAGGTGGTCGGTTTGAATTTGATGGCGATATGATCTTTTCCTATGATGAAGCAACCACTTTCTCTGGAGAGCCCGTGTTGTTTCATGCCGATTTGAAATATGATTTTACTACTGAGCAAACCGCGATCGCTGGTGGACAAGATATCTTTTTGGATATGGTCTGGACCAGTCTCTATTGTGAGATCGAGTATCCCGACGGAGAAGTGGTGGAAGGTGGTTGCAAGAACGTGGGTGGTATCGACGATGCAGACAAGGGAGAACCAGTGGGAATGGTCCAAATGCGATACTCGGGGTCTGATCGCATTTCTGTGGATGATGACAACTGTGAAGGTACCCTGTATTTGCAATAAGATTTGTTTTATCTTCAATAACCGACGTTCAACATGCTGTATGGATTCGTTCAGGTGTTAGGATAGTCGTTTGTCGAACTCGTCTAATCGATCGAAGACGGACAGTCGAATTTCGTTGATGCTCACTTGGAAATTGGCATTTTCACGTTCGAGTCGTTTCACTTGAGATTGCAAGCGTTCAACTTGCTGCTTGAGATTTTTGTTTTCGACATCCAAGGCATCAATTTCTTCACGGTGATCTTGTAAAGCGCCTTCTAAAACTTCAATCATTTGTTGGGTGATGGAGATGTTTTCTTCCAAGGCTTGGGTTTGTTCTGGTTTGATGGACTGTTCGAGCGCCTCAGAAACGATTGGGCGGATGTGAGTAGACAAGTGTAAGCGGGCGATGCCATCTGGTGTTTGCAATTCTTGGAGGCATTGCTGTACAATGTGTTCTCCGAAAGCGGTATAGAGTTGCTGTAATACATCCGGTGTGTTGAATGAACTCATTGATGGTGCCTCATTTTGGAAGAAAAGGAAAAGATGGTTAAATATAACCGATCCCGATTGCGATCAACAAATCTGTTTTGAAGATCGGGATGCAAATCATTGTGGTGATAGATTGAGATACAGTAAGAGGTTTCCATGATCGTGATCAAAAAATACCCCAATCGTCGATTGTACAATACAGAGACTTCCCGCTACATCAATCTAGACGGGATTCAGTCTTTAATTCGGAAAGGAACGGTGGTTCAAATCCAAGATTCTAAGACTGGTTTGGATGTGACAGTGGAGACCTTGTTATTGCACGCCCTGGATTCGGAGATTATTTCCGCCTTAATTCCCAGTGATTGGTTGCAAGACTTAATGCGCATGAAAAGTAACCACGATCGTCTTCAGGCTATCACTGAGCGACGACTTCTCAACCAAGCAGATGCCAATAATCAGGGTGAGCCGGAGAGTGAAACCCAACCTGAAGACCGTACCCAACCACGCGTGGAGACCCCTTTGCCACTGGATGTCATTTCAGAGAGTGAATCGTCGGAGATCAGTGATTCCGATTCAGAAGTGACCATGGTTCGTGAGAAAGCACCTCCGACGGACCCTGCTGAAGAATTTCCCACAGTGCGAGAGGTCACAGGGGAGATTGATGTGCAAGTTTCTATGGATGCTTGGAATAGTCCACAGGCCAATGATGATACCTCGATTCCTTCTTTTTGGTCGAGTGAATTCAGCGATGAATCGATTGAGGAACTGCTGTCCATCGAGGAAATGCAAGGCCATTCACCTGTCGATGCTTCAGAAGATGTAGATGTTAACTCCAATAGTGATGATGAATTGTTTCGCCAACCGGAAACTGTTGTGGTCAGAATTGATGAGGAACTCTCTGAAAGTGCATCATCGAGCAGTTCTGTGTCGGTCAATTTACCGGATGACATAGAAGATGTCTCCAGTGCCAATATAGACACTGATTCATCAGTATTCCCATCTGATCCTACCCAACAAGAAGAAGGTGCTTCTGTTTCACCCGCCGAAGAGTCGATGTCTGATAGAGATTCCGTAGAAAACCTCGCCTCAGATGAGGATTCTGTGCCTCAGCAAACACCGACCGCATCCACAGAAAATTCACCGGAACAGACCACTGAACCCCCGACAAAGATTGCCAAAACAAAGAATCTAGATATGAAAGCCAAACTAGAGGCGATGCGGGCAAAGTTACGTCGTTGAGCATTTTGATCGACCGTACTCTCTAAACCACAAAGAGTTCACATCAACGGTGAACTCTTTTGGAACTACGGTGTAGGAGATATTTGGAACTACGGTGTAGATAGAGGACCGTCTGTTTAGTGAACGGAGGCATCTCCATCATCAGCATCGGATCCCCACAAGTCACTAAACATGGTTTCTCCATCACTGTAGTTGATGTTCATAAAGGTGAGGGTGCTGGGTTCTTCACCAACCCCTTCACCGATCCAAATACCACTCGCGCCATCATCGTAGTAGAGGTTGAAAGATACCTCATCGGTGAAATCACCATCCAAGAACATGAATTCGACCAGTCCTGAAGTTGGACAGTAGGTTGCAGTTTCGGTTTCGGGTGTGTAGAAGCCATTGGCCAAGTTTTGGTTGGTCAAGGAGGTCATCCAGACCCCATTTTCATAGACTTCAAGTGAGTTGCCATTCCAACCATCACCGTAAGAGTCGGTCATTTCAATCAAATAGCAACCATAGTCCGGAGAAGCCGCATAACCATCACCATCGGCATCGGTGGCACAATAGTGAGTGCTCAAATCATTGGCATCATAAGAGGTTTCATTGGTGGCAATCCCTGGGTACGTGAGAGCGTCAGAATCGTTACAGTCCCGTAAACCGTCACTATTGATACAAGAAGCAAAGCCATCGCCATCGCCGTCCAGTCCATTCAAGCCCGCAGAAGTGTCATCGCAGTCGGTTCCACCAACAAAGTCGTCCACACCGTCGCCATCAAAGTCACAGGTGCTTTGCAAGGTGCCGGAGCCATCACAGTCAATTTCTGCAATCAAATCGCCATCACCATCGGCATCAAACTCATCGTCAACGACACAGTTGCGATCAACCCCATCGTAGTAGAATTCTTCCATACCCGGATTGATGGAAACAGAGGTGTCATCACAGTCATCACCACAGACCAAGAATCCATCGCCATCATCATCACCAGTAGTGGAGGCATCACCATCGTCACAGTCACGTCCACCACGCCAGTCAATGCTTCCATTGCCATCAAAGTCACAACTGTTGTCAGGGATACCATCGCCAGTACAGTCGATTTCGTAAATGTCTACTCCATCCATGTCGGCATCAAAGTCAGACATGCCGTCACAGTCTTGGTCCACCCCATCATAGTAGACTTCAATACCATCAGGGTTTACAGTGGCGTCGGTATCATCACAATCCTCCGTACAGAATGTATAGCCGTCACCATCATCATCACCAATGGTGCTAGCATCGGTATCATCACAATCAGTACCTTCATCAACACTGGCTAGTTGCACTGTGAAAACATCACCTTGTGCGGGAGCACCACCAGATACTGTATAGCCATCTTCATAGACCAAATTGTCATAGACACCATCTTGATTGTCATCCAAATATACTCTAAAGGCTTGGGCGCCACAGTCATAGGTAGATGTACAAGTGTAATTCAAGGTGGCAGCACCAGGAACACAGATTTCAAACTGCTCTTCGGCTCCACCACTCGATAAACTGGTGTTTTCGTATGAGCCAATGAGTGATCCATTTACAGTAACGGTGACAGCAGCGTTGTCCCAATACGAACCGGTATCGATAACCGCCAACATAAAGCAACCGGAAACATTGTAGTTTTGATTGGGTGTGGCATCACCATAACCATCGCCATCCACATCAGCCGTACAGAGGGTTGGTTCCAAACTGGCAGCACCCGGGTACACTACGGCAGAGTCTGGAATTCCGTCCATGTTCAGGTCCATGTCTGAATCAAAACAGTCATCCAAACAACCAGAAAATCCATCACCATCCAAGTCTTCAAAGCCAACTTCGGCATCCCCATCGTCACAGTCTCCACCACAGGAAGTCATGCCGTCTTGGTCAACATCGAGGTTGTTTTTTTCCATATCGCTATCGTCACAATCGGTTCCAGCAGTGACATCAACACTTGGAGCGGCTTCACCGAAACCATCACCATCCACATCGGTCATACAGGCAGTTGGGTCTGCTTCGTTGAAACCAGCGCCTGGGAAGGTGTAGGGGTCAGAATCATCACAGTCATTGATACAATCAATGAAACCATCACCATCGGTGTCTCGTGCACCAACAGCCGCAGTTCCATCCGCACAGTCTCGTTCGTCGATTTGGCCATCGCCATCGGTATCGGCACCACAGGTTGTCAGACCATCATTGTCTTCATCTAAATTGTTGTAGTCGGCACCATCAGGATCGCCATCGCCATCCAAATCTTCTGCAGAGTCATTGCAGTCAGTACTCAGTTCAGAGTATCCGACAGGTACAGCACAAGCCATGGTGGTTTCATCGATGTTTCCTTCTCCATCGCCATCCGCATCCATGTAGAAAGTTGAGCCGGTTGAGGTGTTTAGGGAATCGTCTTCGTCATCTGTCATGCCGTCACAGTCGTTGTCCACTTCGTCACAAACTTCAGTGCCATCAGGATTGATCTCGGCATCGTTGTCGTCACAGTCTCCACCCATCTCAATATAGCCGGCAGGTGGGAGGCAAGCATTGACACTCATTCCTTCGTCACCATAAGTGTCACGGTCGTTGTCCATGTAGAAAGTGGTGGTAGAGTCGGCGATCAGGGAATCGTCTTCGTCGTCGGTGAGTCCATCACAGTCGTTGTCATAGAAGTCACAAATTTCATCCCCAAAAGGCTTGATGTCAGGGTTAGCATCATTACAGTCGCCATCTTCTTCGGTAAAACCATCACCGTCATTGTCTACGGTCAAGGGATCTACTTCTTCGGCTTTGTCACCACAAGCCAAGAGAAACAAAGGAAGGGAAAACAATAAAGTCGATGCACGCATGATATACTCCTCAAATAAAACTCACTACGATAGTACGTATCGAAACTATACCTTTAATTATCATAATGGACTGAATGGCAACCGACATTGAAAAAGTTTTTTATTTTCTTGGTTATGCTTACTTAAACACCCTGATTGATCAGTGCACAGTGGGGTCGTTATCGTCCACATCAGACCCAGTGGAGCCTGTCACTGTATATATGGTGTCTCCATCAGTATAGTCAACACCATTGACGGTCAAGGTTGAGGTTCCAGAACCTTCTCCTTCTAGGATCACGGTGCCACTGTCATCTTGGATGTTGAAGGAAACCTCAGAGTTGTAATTGCCGTCAATGTACACCATGGTCAGTTCATAGGTGTTGCCCAGTGCACAATGTTGGTCGGTGGTTGTCTCTCCACCACTGGTGTTATTGTTTACACCATCGAGGTTTTCATTGGCGTAGGTGCCGGTGAGTGCCCCATCCTCATAGACTTCGATGGCATTGCCGTTCCAACTGTCGCCATAAGAGTCAACCATGGTAAAGTCAAAACAGCCAATGGGTTCATACACAACATAGCCATCCCCATCCCCATCGGTTTGACAAAGGTAGGTGCTCAGATCGTTGGGGTTGAAATAGGATTCGTTGTAGCCAGCACCAGGAAAGGTGTTTGGATCAGTATCATCACAGTCGGATAGTCCATCGGCATTTTCACAAGCCCCAAAGCCATCGCCATCGTTGTCTAGTGGGCTGATAAGTGCACTGTTATCGTCACAGTCGGTATTCAGTAACGAGTATTCATCAACCCCGTCTCCATCCAGATCGAGGGTACTGATGTTACAGGTGAGCAAACCCATATCCACTTGGTCTCCATAACCATCCCCATCAGCGTCCAAATAGAGAAAACCACCCGCTAGACTTGGATTGTTATCATCACAGTCGTTGCAGGCGTCGATGCTATCGCCATCTTGATCTACAGTGGGCATCATGGTTTGATCGTCATCATTACAGTCGGTTCCAGCAAGTGCACCATTGGTTGGCTCTTGGTTCCCATATCCATCGCCATCGGTATCTTGGGTGCAGTCATTGAGTCCATCCCCATCTACATCTGGTTCCATGTAGGCAGCACCAACATAGGTGAAGGTATTGGTGTCATCACAGTCGGTTCCAGCGAGTGCATTGTACCATGAAGACGGTGTCGGGTTCCCATATCCATCGCCATCGGTATCTTGGGTGCAGTCATTGAGTCCATCCCCATCTACATCGGGTTCATTGTAATCCGCACCGGGGGCGATGGTGGCACTGAAGTCATAGCAGTCCGTTCTT
>CAKZLX010000702.1 GCA_937127265.1 uncultured Pseudomonadota bacterium | reverse complement strand
AAGCATTGAGCCCCTCTTCAGATTTTGCAGCACCATCTCAACAACAATCAATGACAACTTCTAATGTTGGCAACTTTAGCGGTATGACTAAGTCAGCTATGGCCAAGAAAAAACTTGCTTTAAGGAGAATGAACCTACCAGCCAGAATATTTGAAGCAGTTATTATGACTCTCATCTGCGTTAGTTCCATCACATTGGTAATTGACAATCCACTCTCAGATCCTAATGCTTCCCACATTATTTTTGTTGGTTATTTAGACATGTGCTTCACAATTTTGTTCACTCTTGAGGCTATCATAAAAATTGTTGCTTTAGGATTCTTATTCAATAACTAGAGCTTAAGAGAAAGAGGCCTCACAGCATACCTCAGAAATCCATGGAACATGCTCGACTTCCTTGTCGTAGCTGCATCGTTATTTGATTTCATTATTACTATTCAGACTGCCAACCAGAGTGCTAATGTTCAAAATGAAGAGGCTGGAGGAGCTAATATCTCAGACAGTACCTTCGATAAAGTTTGCTCGGGTGTTTTTTCTGTTTTTCCCTCGTCAGCACCACAGACCAATAACCCCACCATCAACATCCACATACACCACTCCAAAATACTTTCCAATATGATAGCCCAGTGAATGAAAAAGACGATCCTAAAAAAGAAAACACCCACAATGGGGTGTTCTTTTCAGGAATGTTTAGGCAGAAAGATTTAGTAGCCCCATTTCAAGCCAAAGGTAACACCTAAATCATCGTATTCGATACCGGCAATTCCATCAGCTGAAGCCAAACGACGCCAATTTACAGCCGTTTCAAATGCACCATAGTCAGAAAAGTTCAAGGCAAATGCACCACCTGCTTGAAGGCGATGGTCTGTACGATCGACTGCACCATCGTAGTTGTCGTTGCGATACATACCATTGACACTGATGACTGCACGATCTCGCATACTCACTTCATAGACCATTGCCATTTGGTGAAACAAGTTGTAGTTGGTGAAATACACATCTTGGAAGGCGCGTTTGTATTCCAAACGGATATCTTGACTTTCGGAAGGCTTAATTCGCAAACCAGCATCCAAACGAAATCTTTGTCCCAAACCTGTCAGTGAGGTTGCAGTCGTTCCCTCTCCATATTGAGAACCACCCACTCCCGTGAGAAGTCGTAGAATGGTTTTGTTACCCAACTGACCTTCCAAACCAGTTTGTAGATTCCAAACTGATGAATCGTCAATCACAGTGACTTCAGTCCCTTCCGAACCCGTTGAGACTTCGTTATTCAACCAATCATTCAAGGTGTAACTGGTATCCAATAAAATCTTTGTTTTGGGAAGAAACTTCCATGAGACAGAACCTACTCCACCATAGGTATTGCGTTGATTGATGGTTTCACGATTCCCATTGGCATCGCGGAGACCATTAATCTGACGATAGTTGTAAGCACCACCGATATTCACATCCAAGGCTGAACCATTACCAATGCTAAATCCAACACGAGATTTGTTGTCATAGACACGGATTAAGGCAGATTCTGCCTTTGGCTGATTCACCGGACGATTGTTGGAAGAAAAAGAGTCTGAAAAGGAAATACCAACTGGTGATTTTGGCAACAAACGACCATTCAAAGAAAAACGTCCGTCGTTAAACGAATTCAGATTTTGTAAATCCGATTCCAAATATTGTCGGGCACCCTACCCTGAGCCGAATCGCAACGTGAGAGCATTGGTGTTGACTTTCAGCCCCAAAGTTGGATTGGCCAACAAGGCAGTCCCTGAAACCTCAGGATTACCACCACCGGCTTCACCCTCGTCCAAGTATAGATTGCTTCTGTATTCTCCACCAACTGAAATAGAAGGTGTTAACTGTACCGTGCTTGAACCAATGCCCTTGTCACCCTCATCTGCAGATGCAAGAGAGCCAAGTAAAATTGTTCCGAATACCAAGTACTGTGGTCTAAACATTCTTCTTCCTAATTCTGTTGGAGAAACCATCTATATCTTCACCCATTGACATCAAAGTTGCAAGGGAATCTCTATGATTTTATTGTGACAAGTTCAAATTTGTTTCACCAGATTTATCACCCACAACTGCAACATTAATATGGTGAAGTTTCAGGTGGAGGATTAATACTTTCAGCCCCTGAATCCACCGAGGTATTCGATGAGTCAAAAGAATATGACTCCGACTGTGATACTTCTGGATCAGCATCTGCAGCAAACGTGCTGGTACTTGTATTGGAGATATTGACGATCACTTGTGTTTCTGAAGTACCGTCCTCAGATGTTGAAGATGCACCTGTCACACACTTTTGTGCTTCATTGTAAAACTGGCGAACACGTGGCAAACTGACGTTGATTTTACGAAATTCAAACTCAGCCTTTTCAGTAGTGGTTGCTTGTAAAATACCAGGCAATGCACCCACCGAGATATCTTTCAAAGCAGAAACTGAGGCTTGCTTGGTGGAGACACATTGTATGAGAACAGAGTCGTTACTTTGTTTGGCCTCAACTGCCAATGCGTCAACTTCACGACTGATGCTTTGAATCTCTTCAACCATCCCCTTTGCTTGTTCACTCATCTCAGCAATGGAAGCCGCCAATGCAGTGGTTGACCACCCAACGACCAACAACAACGGTAATTTCATCCAATGACTATTCATGATGCCTCCAAAAGTTAACTGTAGTATAACACATAACACCGAATCTGTACTATCTACTTCATCGACTATCCTTTTCATTTCTAAAATACTTTGATTAAATTCAAAGATGATCTCTTACTGTACAGTGACGCTTGAATATCTTTGTATACAGACATTCACAACACTAAATATTACATTTCACCCGTCAGTCCTCAGTTTTTAGGGCTAAGTGCAAATGGTAATACAGCTATATCAGAACACGAGGAGGGGAATCTCCATTTCACAATTTTCTTCTCAATACAAGATCCGACTTTCTTGTCTCCTGTACTGTTTTTGACCAATGAAGTACTGGTCACCTTTCCACTTTCAATCATGACCTCAATCTCAACACGACCAGCCACCGAAGGATTACTCTTCAAACTGATATCATGACATGTTTTGACCTGACTTAAGTACTTGCGAACGGTTTTATTGATACCATCTGCGCACTCACCCATTGCAGTTTCAATCTTTTGTACCTTAGCCACACTTTTAGGCACAACCGTTTTCGGACCAGAGCCCGCTACTGATTTCCCGCCTTTGCCTTCGGCAGATTCTACACCTACTTTGGTCGTGGCCTTACCACTTTTGTCCATTTGGCCTTTCACGGTCATTTGGGCATCACTGACAGCCATTTGACCATCGGTAACCCCATCCAGTACTTTGTCCAAATCAACATCGGCGGCACCTTCGCCACCAAATGCTGAGGTAACCACACCGCCAGAACCTTCACCAACTGTACCGATCGCTTGAAACAGGAATGACTTTGACACAGCCGCTTCGGCAGCCGCACGATCTTCATCACTCATATTGGCTGAAGCCGTGGCTTTTTTGGTCACTTCTTGTTTTTCTTCTTGGGTTGGCTTGTCTGTGGGTGCAGGCTTTTCCACTTCTTCCGGCTTATCTTCAACTGGCTTTTTATTTGGGTCAACAGGAGCATTCTCATCGACCTCATCAGTATCTTCCGTTGGTTCTTCAATCGGCTCTTCTGGCTCAATATCGTCCAAATCAAGATACTCAGCAATTAACTCTTCTACTTCTTCTTGATCTAAAAGTTCGGGTCTTGGTTGTACTGCAATCCACCAAATCATACCAGCGGCAACAACCGAGAAAAAGCCGAGAAAACTCAAAAAGATAGCATCGTCTTCTGCTAACCCTTCAGATATCGAAGTATTGCTAACTTTCTTTTGTTGAACAACAACTGCTGGTGTACTCTGGTACTGGAACAAAAAACTATACTCACCGAGTTCAATCTTTCCTTTGACCAACTTACTGAGTGGTAACTGGTACAGTCCTTTTTTCTCAGTGGCCCGAGAAGGCCCAAGACTCCCCCCGCTAACCAAGTCAGCCAAGGTGACTGCATCTTTTCCAGACTGGATTTTCCCCAGCATCTGTTCTGTAAAGTGAAGATGGTATCTATCATTTTTAAACTCAAACAGTTCAAAACGCTCGCTGAAACCATCGATATCGAGGTCGGGCAAATGAAAAAGATTCGAGGACTTGGTACCAACACTAACGGACTGTCCGAACGTAACCAATCTTTCTTCAACAAGGTCATTACCACGCACCACACCAATGCGTAAAACCCATACATCGTTTTGGCTTGAGTCTGTGGCTGCGTTGTTAGCCATAATTCCCTCTTTTCAGTAAAGTGTATATCGTCTATCGGAACAACGGTAAATTTATAAAAAGTATAACAAAAATAATCAAAAAAATACAGTGGAGAGTTTCCCCTCCACCTAAAAAGCTTTTATTCACCAGTTTTGATCACAACGAATTCAAATTCAGAAAACTTCGCTTGCCCAGCATTGTACATCACATCGCGCACAACTGTAAATGGGATATCTTTATCGATCTGGAATAAGATCTTCCCATCAAAACCACCGATATCATCACGACCCGCCTTTTGAGCCAAACCAGTAATCTTGTCAAACTGAGAAACAACCTCTTGAAAAGCCGCACCCAAACTTGGTACGTCGAAACCACCTCCTGGACGCTCTGCGGCAGGAATCCGATACATCTTTTGACCGGGGTAACTTGGATCGTCATAGGCTTCAAGATTTAACACACGTTTATTATCAACGACAATTGCATCTTTGGCAACTACCACATTCAAAGCGACACTTGGTTGTTTATCAGCATCTGACATTGGCAATTTCAAATTTGAAGATGGGGTAACCGTAACTTCTGTGGCAGAAAACGATTTCAATAAGAACACCAAGATAATGGTCATCATGTCCATCATCGATGTGATGTTCAGCTCTTCCGCTTCAGGAACTCTTCTTTCTTTTTTTCCCATGGTTCACTCCTTATTGATTTGTACCACCAGCGATTGAAACGCTTGGGAATAATTTATTACCGTCTGCAGAACGTCTCGATGTATCCATTGCTTTCACTAGGATTTCATACTTGATGTTGTTATCAGAAATCAACACAACAGAGTCTGAATCTCGATCATCGTCTTGGGCGGCCTTTTTAATGAGAGCCAATTTTTGTGACAAATCTGACCAATTGTAATCATCGATACCTTTGCATCGAGCATTACTTTTACAAGGCACATCTGGTTTCCCCTGCTCTTCGTCAGCATTATCAGACTTTACCTGTCCTGGATACAAATATTCATTTGCTCCAAGAAGTCGTATACCCTGATTTGTTACTGCCATCTTAAGTTGGAGAGGTGGCTTGTCTGGAATATCGTCGGGTGGCGCTGCAGAACTTGGAGAGATGGCTGGCAATGATGTATCAATCACTGCCAGTTCCAAAGACTTAATCGCCATCAACAGTACAGGAATCAAAATTGTCACCAAGTTCATGATGGGAACCAAATTGAGTGGCTCTTCTTCTGGCATTTCTCGTTTCGACACGATTACCTCTTGGTTACAGGTTACTGTTTAAAGACAAATTACTTAGCGGCTTTTGCAGAACGACCTGCACGTACTTCATTAAGCACTTCAGCGGCAGATTGATCAACTTGGTCCATGATACCTGAAACCATTGCGGTGAGGAATGCATTACCAACAAGTGTTGGAATCGCAACAACAAGACCACCTGCAGTAGTGTACATCGCTTTCGAAATACCAGCAGCCAACATGACTTGCTTTTGATCAGCAGGTGCATTTGCCACAGCATCGAATGCTTCAATCAGACCAACGATGGTACCCAAAAGACCAGAAAGAGTTGCCACGTTTGCAAGCATAGGCAAGAAAGCCATACGTTTTGTAAGGCGAGGGAACTCGGTCAAAGTTGCTTGTTCTAAGGCACCTTCCATATCTTTCATATCCTTACCGGGATTTGAAGCTTTTTGAAGTCCTGCATGGAGAACACTAGGAAGGATTTGCTTCTTTTGCTTCAAAGTAGCACATTCGCGAATCGCACTTTCAAACTGTTGTGACTGCAATGCCTTACGTACAGTAGCCATCAATTTCGCTTGGTTCGATTTTGCACCGAAGATGACCATTGCACGTTCCGCCATGATCGCCAATGCGAAAACAAAAGAGATAATAATCGGGGCCATCCAAACGCCACCGTCTTTAATTGCCAAAATAATGCTTTCCATGAGTATCTCCAAAGATAAAAGGAATTGATTGAATAAAGTTGATGATTATTAACACGTGGGTGAAAACATCACCACAGGGTAAAACATAGTCAATGAGAAATAAAAAGTCATGCAAAGGTTGTTAGAATCCTGTCAGATTTCAAACCTCTGCAACCCAACACCCTTCTAGAGCGGTGATTTTTCTAGGCTTTGCAAGATTTTTGGTAAAAAAGACTCAACCAATTTGAGTTCATAGGCTTCCGTTACATCATCTTTGGCCATCAGGATCGTGAGGTCTGGACGTTGAATTTCACCTTGTACAACAAACCCTGTTTCCAAAGTATTTTCTTCTGGGACCTCGTCTTGTGCAAATGCCACGACAAACACTGACCACAACCAAAACATATACACCTCTTTAATATTGGTTTATCTTACTTTCTTATTCGGCTTCTTCTTCAGACTCTGAACTTCCTGAGACACATTCCTGCTCAACACACTCCAATGACAGTGCACAACCATCAGAAGTTTCACAAAACTCACCGATTTGTGCTGTGCCAAACGCACCGATACTCAAACACTCACCTGTTGAGGCGCACACCAGTTCCTCACCACAATCGGATTGACTTGTACAAGATTGCCCGACCACCTCACCATTAGCATCACTGGCTACACCCCAACCGTTATTTACGTCTGTATCGGCTGATTCACTGCCTGTCGTCTCATCAATGGAAGATTGAATAGTGGCCTCATCCTCGGTGGATACATCAGCGTCGTTTGAGCCCTGTTCGACATTCTCTTGGTTCGCAGGAGTGTCTTCCACTGCATCAGTTTCTGTACTTTCGGAATCAGTGGAATCGCTTTGGACAACTTCTTCGTTATTAGGATCGGTATCTATTGGTGCACCCCAACCGTTATCATCCGAGTCAGGTTCAACCACGTCCTGCTTTTGTCCTTCTTCATTGCCCGCATTGTCATCACTACTATCTTCAACTGGAACGGACTCGTCTGATGACTCGACATCAGAGGTATCATCACTATCGCCCACACCTTCAGCCTCACTATTTGTATCGGATGCATCCCCCTCAGATTCAGTGCCACTTTCAGTTTCTGACTCATCAACAGAATCACCCTCGTCTACAGAATCACCTTCTGTGGTATCCTCTTGGGCATTCTCATCATTGTCTTCCGTTTGTTCAGCGTCTTCAGCTTGCTGTGCTTCCTCTGCAGCTTGTCGTGCTTCTTCTTCAGCACGTTTCTTTGCGGCTTCCTCTCTACGTCGTCGGAACAGATCTCGTAATTCTTGTTGCTTCTTTTCTTTCAAGAAGGCTTCTTCGCTGGCTTTAAATTCGGCGCGCCACTGCTCGACCAAATCAACTTCCGTACCCCCTTCTGCCAAATACCGTTCCAACAAATCAAAGGCTTTGGCGTACTGATTTCCTTCTTTGTAATCAGCCTCTAAAATAGCCAAATTAAGCAATGGTTCAGGATTAGAAGGGTTGTTTTGATAAGATTCTTTATACAACCGCTCGGCTTCTTCTATTTCGCCTTGTCCACGTTTTGCAACGCCATGAGCGTTCAACAATGCAGCATTGGTCGGGTCTAGGGCTAAGGCGGCGGTTAACGTAATGTCCGCTTTATCCCAAGCTCGATTCTGCAACTGCAAAAAAGCAAGATACATTGACGTTTCAACCAAGGTTGGGTCCAACTGTAAAGATTGTGAAAATGCACTCTCTGCCAAGAACAACTTCTCTTGCGCATAGTACACTTGACCCAATACGGATTGCAAACGAGCATTGTTCTTTCCATTTCGTTGCAAGCCTTGCTGTAGTACAAATAAAGCCTTATCCAACTCATCCTGTTCTAAATAAACCAAGCCTATTTCACTATAAGCAGTGATGTTGTTGGCATTTTTACCCAAAACTTTTTGTGCAAAAGCAATCGCTTGGTCAGGTTTTCCCATTTTTCGCAAGCAAGCAATCTTCCCTGCGCTCAAGTCCGGATCGGTCTCGGCATGGGTAAGCCCCTCTTCATAAATAGCGATTGCCTCTTCGTATTTACCCTGTCGTTCTTTCAGAACACCAAGATTAAACCATGCTTTGGCGAAAGTTGGATCTATTTCAATCGCTCTTTCAAAGGCACGGGTTGCCGAACGCTCATTGTTGTTTTGTAAATGTGCAACACCAATGTTGTAAGGAATCTCAGGATTATCGGTGTTACTTTTGTCCATGTTTTCCAATGTGGACAAACCCTCCTGAAGCGTTTCGGTTGAGGAGAGTAAGGCAATCGCCGTATTCACTTGTTGTACAAAGTCAAACTGCTCTTGTTTGGCTTGCTCCTCAGCGGATATAGATGTACCTTCTTCGTCTACGGTCGTAGACTCCTCAGCGTTGGTACTAGATTCAACCTCTGCATTATCCGCGTCTTTCGCATTAACAGTGTCTTCTTCCAGAGATTCTGTCACCGGTGTAACTGGTACAATCGTTTCAGGACTTACAGGCTTTTTACACCCCGTGACCAAAAGACTACCACAGAGAACTGACACAACCCATGAAGTAACGAGCGGTTGCAACGTATATGTACGTACAGATGTGAACGTCATTGTGAATCTCCTGTATCTTGATCCTCTGATTCATCTTCTTTATCTGTCGTTTGTTCAGTATCTTCAGTGTCATCGGTACTATCAGAAGGTTCTTGCGCATCGTCGCCTTGGTCACCTTGGTCACCTTCAGAGCCCTCATCTGTATTCTCAGAGTCAGTACTAGTTGGGGTGCCCCAGCCCAAGTCCGTCTCGGTTTCGACATTTTGTGTATCAGACTCTGCATCGGATGGAATAGCCCCCTGATTACCGTCAACATTTCCTTCGGAGCCGCCTTGAGGACTCAACCCGTCTTCTTGTTCATCTTCCAAAGTGGTATTCAAACTTGCATCTTCTTCACTTTCAATTCCACTATCAGGATTTGACTCCTCTTCCTCAACAACCGGTGGTTCCATTCCCTCTGGATAAGGAAGGTTTATGGTAGGTGCGGGTGCAACAAAGATACTGGAAATCGGATATAAGGCTTCTGTTTTTTGTGGGGGATAGGCTTTGGGATCAATCGCACTTAAATCATTCAAAGCCAATTGGGTCCATTTGGTCCAACGCCCTTGCCTTTCACTCAAGGCGATCGTCTGCTCCAAAGTATTAATTGCACCTTCACGTAAAGGTTCCCAAACTTCAGCCAATTTCTCCTCGTAAACCAATTGTGCATTCAAACTGGCATCTTCATCTCCGGGTACCAGATTCTCTGGAACGGGATAGACCTTAAAGAACTCGGCCAAATACAACTCGGCGGCACCAGCACAATAACGACCAGCGACTACCGCTTCGAAGTCTTTAAAATCCTCCCCAGGCTTCGCACAGTAAGCACGTAACTCATCAAGGGCGGCGAGTTGTGACTGGATGAGTTTGGCATTCTTTTCATCATCACGGGTGTATTTGACCGACTTAAATTCATCTAATCGTGCAGGAATCTCACGGAGGTAGTACTCAGCCGTGTACTGACGCATCTTAGGAGAGTCTTTTCCAGCAGCCAACATCATATTGTATGATTCAAATAGTTTGTCCCATTCCCGCTCAATTTCTCGTTTTTTTGAAGTTGTACTTTCTTCATACAACTTAATCCGACGATAATGTGCAATCATTGTACGGTCTGGATCTTCACCACGATATTTTTTGAGGTATCGAGTATAAAACTCCAAACCACGCCAACGAGCCACCTTTTCCCATTGCTCCCCAGCCATAAAAAACGCCTTCTCTGCATCTGGCTGTTCAGGGAACCTAGTCGCGTAATACTCTAGTCCTTCGGCAGCTTCTTTGTATTGACCCAAACCAACCTTGAGGACAGCAGAGTTAAACAACGCGCCGATTGCATCCGGATACTCAATTCCACGACCATAGGTTTGCTTGAACAAAATATCGAAATATTCAATAGCCTCTTCAAGTTCCAAGGCATTTTGATGGTTGGTTGCAATGCTAAATAAAATCGATCGACTGGCTTCATTGGAAGGAAATCGCTCTACGTAATCGCGATAAACTTGATTAGCCTTTTCAATGTTCCCACCTTCTTCATAAATATTTCCAGCCATCAACAAGAGATTGGCATACTTCTCTTGGTCATAATTCGGATAGTCAGACAAAAACTGCAGAAAACCTTCTGCGGTAAAATTATAGAGGTTTGTCGCTTCTTCAACCTTTCCCTCAGCCATTAACGCATCAGCCTGTTCACGTTGTCCCAACAAAATCTGTACGATGGCATCTCGTTTGTATTTGGTAAATTCTTGGGCGTCAATACCTTCTCCTTCAGGACCAAGACGCGTTGCCAAGAATCGCTCCACCTGCGCCTGAACTTGCTCCCAATTGAGTTCTTTTTGATAAGATGCAATGACCAGACCTGCACCCCATGCAGCCTCATTAGAGTCAGGGTATCCTTCAATGACCAAATTGAGATATTGACGTGCCAAGTCATACTGTCGATGACTGTAATAGATTTGACCAATGTTGTATTGATAGATTTTTAAAGAGTTATCAAAGAACTCTTTTCCTCGCCGAACTTCCTCCATCAACACACTCAACGCACTTAACTTTCTGTCCAAATTGGCTGGGGCTTGACGTTCTAGTTCGGCCATTTCTTCTTCTACGCGCAAAGTACGTGTTGGATAATCTAAGGTGTACGAATTTGAATATGCCTCAATAAAATCGACTGCTTCTGTAGGAAGCTCATACACATTGTAAGAATCTCCATTGGTCAACTGCCGAACTTCTTTGACAATAGAACCTTCTTCGCCATCTGGCAACTTTTGAAACTCCCCAGCAAACCGTGTCTGAGCCAATGCATTGGTAATATTCAAGATTTTCAACTGGGCAAGTTCACCACGTTGATGGTCAGGCGAAGTTTTGACCAGTAATCGATATTGCTCTAAGGCTCTCGATACTTCTTGCGCATTTAACAACGAGTCTGCCATATACCACATGGCATCATAGTATTCTTCAGCAAACGGAAAGCGAGTCAAAAAACGTTCCAAACTGGAGGCTGCAGCTAAAAATGCTTCCGGAGTTGGATCTTCATAAGCGCGACTGTACTGATTATAGGCGACATCAAGCAAAGATGCTTCAATATATCCCTTGGCAATATCTTGGGCCTCTGGATTATTGCGGTTGGCAACCCACCACTCACCGTTTTCAGCATATCGTTCGGTGAGGATTCTCATCTCATCCATGTAAGCATCTTCCTCACCCTCTTGGGCCCATAACTCTGCCAAGGTCTTTTGGTAAGTTGGGTTTTCAGGTGCCGTAGGATATTGTTTCTGGAGAAATTTGTAGGTATCAATCGCTTCTACAATTCGTACTTGCTCAATCAATTCCTCAGCCAAGTATACATATACATCAGGCGTATACTCTCGTTCTCCGTTGGCTGCATAATAGGCAGCCGCAACTTCAATCGCCTGTTTGTTTTCAAGCTCGGCCACATCAGCAAACGACAATGCTGTATATTCATACGACTCTTCAAGGGTGTTGGTAGGTCGACCGGTTTCCTTTTCTTTGAGTGCCGAATAATCCTGATGGTCGGTAAACAATTCGAGTGCCTTTTCATAGTCATTCAACAAATAATGGCTCCATGCCAATCGATAATTTGCATATTCATACAAAGAGTTGAACGTGTTGCCTTCTGGTTTAGAACCTTCGGTGGCGGCGCGAAAATAAGCCAATGCCGTTTCAGTATCATTTTTGTTAAAGTAGTACTGACCAACGAAATAATTAGACTGAGGAACAAACCGAGAATCAGGGTGTTCATTGATGACACGTTTGTAAAATGTGGCTGCTAAATCCGCATCATAAAGATCAGACGATGCATCTGAATAACACCAAGCCATCATGTACAATGCCCCATCGACCACCTTGGTCGTGGGAAATTTCTCCACAATATCTTGGTATAATTCAAACGCCCGACTCAAATCTTTACGAACCTCCAACTCCAAATCTGGATTCTCATCCAACTTGGCCATCATATCTTCTTGGGCCTGAATGAAAGTTTCTTCGGCATCTTTGAAGTAAATATCAGCCAACTGAAAACGGATTTTCGCACCTTCTGAAGCCTCTGGATACTTGGCGATAAAACGCTCAAATCGCTCCTTAGCAGTGGCGCGTTGCTGTTCTTGTTGCGCCTCCAATAATGACCTTGGTTCTGTATATTGCTCCCGTAAAGTCTCAAAGGCTTGCTGACGTTGCAACTCAACCATTGAAAGCGTTTCTTCACGAAAATCATTGATTCGCAAGCGGTATCGTTTGTAAGATTGTTTAAATGCAGCAATGTCTTGTAAAGATGGTGCCATCAAGTCTTTTGTATTGGCCATTTGATGACGAGGATCAAAAGTAGAACTGCCATCTTCAGGCATTCCGTTCGATGAATTATTGTTCGTACTACTGGATTCATTCTGGCTGTTGACCACATCACCATCGTCAATACCTGTCGTGTCTTCACCCTGATTAGCGCCTTCACTTTCCACTTGTGTACTATCACCATCTCCATTCGGATTCGGCTGCTCTCCACCATTATCTTGAGCATTTGCGGGAACTGAAGGCAATAAACACAAGGACAAAATCAATGACCATGGTGCAATGGATCTGGATGTCTTCAAAATCATTGTGTTTACTCTTCCTAATGGTCTCATAGTTTTCTGTTTGCGCGGATACAGAGATCAAATCTTAGTCTAATCTTAGTCTAATCTTGGACCAAAGAATCAGACAGTTTTGTCTTGATAATCTCAAATCGCTTGTTCAATGCACTCATCTTGGTAGATTCCTCTAGACTTAATCGTTCAATTTCCTCATCAATGTTTGTAGACCGAATCCAAGTAACCTTCACACCACCCAATTCAGCACCCAACATTCTTTCTTCCACATGGTCTGTGGCATTTTCAAATGATCGATATGCGGCTTGATACCCTAACTGTTCAGCATCTTCTGCGAGTACAACCACCGTATCAGCAAACTGATTCAGTCCCTCTTCTTGCTCTCGCAGCATTTCGCCCAAAATCACCCGTTGCCGAGTTTGAATAGCATCCATTGAGGCCAACACATCTTCTCGTGTAGCGTCCAATTTCCGCGCTTTGATCCACAAAGCATCGATTTCTTGTTGAACGACCGTTTTATCTTTGAGAGAACTCTTGGTCCACAATGGCAACATTTGATTGTGGATTTGCTGAAATGCCAGTAAATAGGAATCTAGAGAGTCTTCGACAGCATTGCCAAAACCCATCTTGGCAAGCATCACATTTCGCAATGTATCCGAGGCAATCGATTCCAACTCTTGACTGGTGTCTTTGAGATTGTTTTGAATTGTTTGCAACTGTACCTTCAATTCATTCAATTGTTCTTCTGGCATCTGTGCAAGATGAACCGCATTGTCATCCAAAAAATGGTTGGCGGTTTTCAATACTTGATCCGCTTCGGCCTGGGTCGTTGAAGCATCCTTTTGTACTGCACCAAGCATATCCTTGAAGTATTGTTCATCCCCTAAATAATCACGTAACAACGCTTCGGCTTCTTCACTGATGAGTCTATTGACACTTTGTTCGTTCCGAGCCATATCTGCTTCAACTTGTTGCACCATAAGCAACAAACTCTCTTGTTCGTATGCAGGCAAAGACTGGATGTGTGTTTCATGCACTTCTAGAAAGGCTTCCAACTCGCGAAGGGTCACCGAGGTCATCATCCGAACATCTCGAGCATCTTGCTTTATCTTTTGCAAAGCGACAACGACTTGGTCTGCTTCCACATCAAGTGGCTGTTTTGCCTGTTCGAGACTCAATTGGTCTGCAACAAAAGCCTCCCGAACGGCTTTGATGTCTTCTTGGATGCGCAGCAAAGACAACTGTGTGGTGCCATTGTCCTTATCTTTCGTAGAAGACAGCAGGATTTGCACTTCATTCTCTAGGGAATCTAACAACAACATCAACATTTGTTGATTGTATTCGTTCAATTGTTGTTGATCTTTAATGAAACTATAGAGGTTGCGATTTGGATTCTGCAAAACCGCATCAATCTCGTTGATGTACCCTTGTGCATTCTTGACGTCACCACGTTGCTCTCTTGCTAAGGACACTAATTCTGCAGTCTTTTCAAGTTCGGGGTCTTTATACAAACGGTCCTGAATATAGGCTGGAACACCGTAATCTAAAGGTTCGGATTGCCCGTTCAATTTTGCATCGAGCAATTCAAGCACCAGTGGTTCTTGCGTCATAATTTGTACCAATCGCTCTCTGACGGGTTCCATTTGAGCAATCACAGCCGAGTATGCCTCTAACGCTGTTTCATAATCTTGCACCTGCATGTACAAGTCACCAAGTGTGTTGCGAAAACGTATAGCATTTTCATCTTCAGGATAGGCCAACAGGAATGTTTGGATTACATCGATGGCTTCTTGCCAACGCTCCTGCTCAATGAAAGCCCACGCCGTTTCATAAAGACGATCAAAGAAATAGGGTGATGAATATGGTACTTGATCATAAAAGGAAATAGCGGTGAGATATTCATTTTGTTCACTTAGAACACGTGCCTTAGCCAGCAAACTCAAATGATTCAATTCAATTTCATCATCAGTTGATGCTTGGGGATTGTAAGACATATCGAAAGATTGAGAGGCTTTCGCCAGATTCTCCTCAAAAACATAAATCCCACCCAAAAAGTATTGGGCCCGATACCAAAACGGAGAGTCCTGTTGGATTTCAAACAATGCCTGTTTAGCTTGTGCCGTATCGCCTTGAAAATACAAACTTTTGCCAATCGCGTAATTCAAAGCATCGGAAGACTCCACATACCCAGACAACACAAATCGACGATAATCTTCACGGAACTTGTCAGAACGACCACGACGACCGTGACTTTCTAGAAGAAGTCGAATAGCATCGGTGAAAAACATGTGACCGGGATTATTACTGATTTGTTTAGCGAACTCCTCGACCAATGCGTATTGCTCAATTCGAAATGCGGAATCAACCAGATACCACTCTGCTTCCTGTACGAATCCGGCACCGTAGATCGATTCCGTTTCCAGCAAAACATAAAACTGTTCTGCCGCAGCTTTGTAGTTGCCCAACAAATAATCTGTCACTGCCTCGTTGAACCTTAATTCGGCATCGGTCTGTCCTAAAACTTTCCCTCGACGTTCATAGTTGCCTTGAATCGCCACAATCCCCTGTTCAATTGTACCCATTTGTTGTGTAGCTTCGATACTACGCAACTTGTTTGGGTTCTTGGATTCAGGTCGTGCATCGGCTTCATGAGGCGTCCACAACAACAGACCCGCGATCAAAGAACAAACCAATGGTTGTCTAAGTGTACTCGCATATTGTCGAAAGATGAGCCATGTCCGAGTGGTGTTCTTAGGCATTATATTCACTCAGCAAACTCAGAACAGATTTGTTGAAATACAATGTTGGGTCGCTCCTCATAGGTATAAGTCAAAGCGGATCGCTTTTCAACCATTGTTCGAATAACGCAATTCTCTCCTTCTTCTGAGGAGAAACTAGTGGTCGATCGAACCGTAAATACGTAGTCATCAACATAAGAGAATAATCCACGACCAGAACCTGCAAGTTCTAACTCAACCATCAAGGTATGATCATCGACGCCCATATCACCCGAATAAACCATGATTTCTGGGTTTCCAGCTCGCATGCCAGAAGAGTCGTTGATGTTGTACACCGGTGTCCCATCCAAAACATAGGCGGCAGACTTAATGACATACGAACCATTCAATTGATTAATTTGCCAAACATTGACCTTCGAGCCAGAAACATTTTCTTGCACGACCAATTCTCTGAGAAGGTTCAATGTTGCTTTGGCACTGAATACATTCTTTTTTAGAGCAGTGACTTTCTCTTCAATCGTGAGCAATTCTTTTTGAAAATCCTCTTCGCTTTGAGAGGCAGAAGACTCAACGCCGTCTGCTACGGCTACATTTGGAGAGAGCATTGTACACAAAGCCCCCAAACTCATGATCCCAACGTTCTTTAAGTGATGCATAGAAACCCCATACTACAATATTGGTCAAACCTTTTGACCTTGTCATCCACGGTACACTGTATTGTAATCAACACGACAAGTCTTGTGCCACACTGTAACACATTTCACATTTTTTTCAGCCAATTGCCACATAAAACACCATATGATGACAGGAATATCACATATCAAACACTTACCCAAAGTCAATGTTACAAATCAGAGTGATCAATTATTTCCTGAATCATCTGATTTTGTAAATCCCGTACAAAACTGTATCTACGTTTCAGTTTGTTTGAGAAAAAGACCATGGCATAACGTTGACCATCTAAGGCATCAATGTAAACCGCTACACAGTACACCCCATTGATACTTCCAGTTTTGCCCCGTGCGCGTGCTGTGTAAGGCTCCATTGTCAGACGTTTTCGCAAAGTCCCATCTCGTCCAGCAACCGACATCGACACCTTATACTCTGGACCAAGAAATGGATTGTCATGCATATCTAGCATCACTGCGGTTATTTGACTCGGTTGAAGCTGCATCGTAGGTGATAAACCAGACCCATTGTAAATAACAGATTGATCGGTCAAGACACCCAAACGTGTCAAATACGCCTCGACGACCTCTACTCCATCAATCGTATCTGCTGGCAATTTGACTTGTGAAGCGATTTCTAACAATAACATCTCGGCTGTCAAATTACGGGAGTATTTGTTCATATCCGATATCAAAATTCTCACAGGCTCTGAACGATGTTGTGCCAACAATACCGACACCTCTGGAAAAGACTGAAAGCCAACTTTACCGCGGTGGCCAATGCCGTGTTCTTTCAAGATCTCCATAAAGTTTTCCTGAAAAAACACTTCTGGCTCTAGGATGGAGCGATAATAAATCCAAGGATTGGCAGTATTGATTGGTATACGTCCTTTCATGTGATAAACAATTTTTTTCACATCCCCAATTACTTCCATACTGGTATCCAGTGATTGATCCTCGTAAATTACTTCACGCTCAATCTCCATCCATGATCGCACTGAAGCACCGGCAGTTTTAACTTGGTTGTCAATCTCAACCAGGGAAAATGGATACTCCAATTGAATATCTGCTTTACTACCAACAGAGGAGCCCGGCTTAACCAAAATCGCCACGTTGTTCGTATTAAAATTGAGAGCTGAGCGCATCGGAAAGTAAGATGGACCATTGGCCAAGTCCACTTCCTTGCCCCATCCAGGAATGTAACTTGCACCGTTATAACGACTGTCATCAAAATAAATCCCGCCTTGAATCGAACGAACCCCTGCCACTTTCATGTTCCGAATCATCTTCCAAATGGCTTCCCCATTCATGTAGGGATCACCCGCTCCGACAACATAGAGGTTCCCTTTGAGGACACCCTCTTTGGTGATCTCGCCAGTGTAGCGGATCTGGGTGGAGAATCGGTACTCTGGTCCTAACTCTTGCAGTGCGACCGCAGCTGTCAAAGACTTCATGACCGAAGCGGGGATAAAATGGTCATCGGCTCGATAGGCGAACACCTCTTCTTTGGTGGTGAGATTGACCACTTGGATTCCAACATCAGACTCTTTGAAAAAAGGGTGCTGGGTATAGGTATTCAGTTTACGTTCTAAAGATGGTTCGGCGTGAGCATGCAACGGCAATACAATAGAGAAAACAACCATTACGCTCAGAAAACGGTGCCATAACCAAGATTCTGGTACGCTGTTTGAAAGAATATTCATCATAACTTGATATTTGAGGGGATAAGAAATGAATAAGGGAAGCAAGTGACATTCAACATTCGTTAAATCTCTTGAAATACGATACTACTATAACCATATCGTTTGAAGAATGATGTGTCTTGAATAAATCTATTTTGATCCTGTTGCAGACTGACCTTTCTGGGGTTTGCAAACTCAACATATATCGGTGGTGTTTTATGTTGCTTCTACTCACTTTACTCTCCTCTTCTTTCGCACAGGCACCATTGCCGATTAATACAACGATCGACAATACAGTTTCAGACACTTTTATTCAAACCACCGCGATGTTCCCCGCCGTCAGTGCCTCTTTACATGATGATGCCACTACCCTGTGGACCAACCCAGCCAACTTTGCCTTTGCACCTGCCCTCACCAAAGGATTGTCCATTACCCAAAATGATACCCATCGGGGTTTTGCCTTTGCCAAACAGGTCGGGATTCTAGGGTATGGACTCTATTACTCTTCACATCCAGATATTGGTTCTTGGTGGGCAGCGTCCTCGGCTCTGGCTTTGAAACTGGACAAACATTTGAGCATGTCAACCACCAGTACTTGGCATTCGGTTGAAGCCCTCGACGACTCTTTTGTGGAGTGGGACGTTGGAATGAGTTGGCGCCCACTACAGTGGCTTGGTTTGGCAGGAAGTATCAACAATCTTGGCAATCCACAAACCGCATGGACGCCTGAACGAATGTTGCTTGGCGGTGGCCTTTCTTTGCTGGACAATAAATTACAAGTGGGACTCGACTATGTCACCAATACCAAAGACCTCGACATCTTGGGCAAGGTACAGTCGACTATTCGTATCCGACCCATGAAAGGACTGACCTTCAATTTCCAAAGTCAAAATTTGGATGAGTATGGTGCTGGGGTGCAAATTGGGTATGGCATGGGTGAATTGGGTGGTTTCATCAACCAATCGAGCACCGATAGCATGTCTCTGACCCATACCACTGGTGTCAACGACAAAAGCATCTGGAGTAAAGGACGACGGGTAGCAGCATTTACACTGGAAGGTGGACTCCCCTACCAAAGTGACTCAGGTTTGTTTCAATCGGGTGGTGAAACCTACATCTCATTTTTACGAAGACTACAACAAGCCTCGATGGACCCCAGTGTCAAAGGTATATTCTTGCAAATTGAAAGTGTGGGACTTTCCACAGCCCAAATCGAAGAGGTTCGCAGTATTCTGTTAGACTGCCGTTCTCGTGGCAAAAAAGTCATCGTCTACGCCAATGGTTCGATTGGAAATGGCGAGTACTACCTTGCCAGTGTCGCCAGTGAATTGATTGCTCATCCTGCTGGTTCGGTGGAACTGCTTGGTCTACATTCAGAACGTATCTATTTTAATGAACTGTTAACCGAAGTTGGTATTGAGCCCGAGTTTGTCAAACGTGAAAAGTACAAATCGGCACCCGAACAATATACCCACAAAGAAGGTTCCGAAGCCTCCAAAGAGCAAACCAGTGCCTTGTTGGATGCTATCTTTGCCCACATGACCGCCGAGATTGCTCAAAACCGTTCAATCCCAGTGGAAACTTTGACCACCCTGATTGACAATGCGCCCTTCTCCAGCACCCAAGCCAAAGACAAAAAAATGGTTGATCACCTCTTGTACGAGGATGAAGTGGAAGACTTTTTGGATGAAGAGTTTGGTATCTTGCACTGGTTGGAAGACGACTATGGTTGGACTCGTCCTGATGGTTGGGAAAGCAACCCCGAAGTCGCCATCATACCAATTACAGGCGTCATCATGCCCGGTGTATCACAGTCTCCCGGATTGTTGGGTGGTGGTTTCTCGGCAGGATCCAAAACGATCGTTGGACAAATCAACGAAGCCGCCGACGATGATGCCGTCAAAGCGATCGTCTTGCGGGTAGACTCTCCGGGAGGAAGTGCTTTTGCCTCCGATCAAATCTGGCGGGCGGTCACCCAAGCCAAAACGGAAAAACCAGTGGTGGTAAGTATGGGGGGAGTTGCCGCCTCCGGTGGATACTACGTCTCAGCGGCAGCTGATGCCATTTTTGCCGAGGAAACAACCATTACCGGATCGATTGGGGTCTATTCAGGCAAGTTTAATGCCGGAACCCTCTTGCGCTATCTCAAAATCAACGTTGAATCCGAAGATCGTGGTGCCCATGCCGGTCTCTACTCAACCTTTGAAGGGTGGAATGAATCCCAGCGTGCCAAAATGGAAGAACAAGTCGAACTGACCTACCAACAGTTCAAAACCGTGGTCTCCGAAGGTCGGGGACTCGACATGGAGAAAGTCGAAGAGGTTGCCCGTGGTCGAGTGTGGGCGGGTCTGGATGCCAAAGAAGTTGGACTGGTCGATCAAACCGGTGGGCTCTACGATGCCATAGCTTTTGCAGCCAAAGAAGTTGGACTCAAACACCACAACATTCAATTGGTACAATATGAGCCCTTTGATTCGGGAACTTCGTTTTACAAAACCGGTGTACAAATCCAAGAAACCCTCCATCAAATCCAACACCCGTTTCAAGAAGAGCAATTGTTTTTGCAAACGGTTGCCCAAGAACGAACTTGGATGTTGAGTCCGGTTTGGTCATTGCGATAACCCAGTACTGTATAAAAAATCCTCTTTGTACAGCAAGATCGAACGTCAGACATCAAACATCTGCTCTGGATCGTTAGGTACATCCCTAGCAAACTATTTTAGATCATCTCCACTCCCCATCTGATTCCTTGGTTGCCAATTCATCTCGACATTCGATGCTCAACAGTTCAAACCAACGCCATCAAACAACATACATACTCGATACAATAGTCACTTTCGACAGTCCAAGTGACGAAACAAACTTTCTACACCTTCTGATATTGGTATGATGGGTGTCGAC
>CAKZLX010000701.1 GCA_937127265.1 uncultured Pseudomonadota bacterium | reverse complement strand
ATCTTTCAATCGCTGTAAAGTGTACAAAACAGAACGCATAACATCACTAACATACAATAAATAGAGACAAATGTACACTGTTCATCGGTAATATTATGACGCGCTGAAGAAATTTTTTCCTTTTACCCATCGAAAAATGGAAAATCATCTCCAATTCTGATACAAAAAGAACAATGTCAAAGTTTGTCACAAAATATATGTTGTCGACAAATCACTTTCAGACACCTACCTATCCTTACTTTTACAAGAGTTTCCTATGGCTATCCGCAAACGTCTCAAAGCAAAGATAAAATCCCTGCTGGGTCAATCCTCTACTCCATCGACCAGTACTCCGACTACTAAGCCTTATGTACCTAAACCGACGTTTGAGCAACCCACTGTATCCACACAGACCACCAGTACCGTACCCACCGTCGATGAACCATCGACAACACCTGTGGACAATGAAAAACAGACTCAAAGCGCCCTCCCGACCGAAGAAGCATCCGCATCAGAAATCATCACACCAGCGTCTTCTGCACCTTCAGAAGCAGATATCTCTGAAGCCACCTTCACATTTGAGGTTGTCGATCTCTTTCCTGCAGAATGTCCTCATTGTGAAGCCAGTAGCAACAACAACTGGACCCGTATCGAAAACAAGTTTGCTTGTGGCTCTTGTGAGACCGCCTATTAAACAATACGACCTCACGTTTTAAGGTTGTATGCTGCGGACAATACGAAAGCCAATCCTATCTGAACGATAAGACCTAGAGGCATATCCGCGATCAAATACGCGAATCTGTGTTTTAGGACTTAAGAAATGTCCACCACGAATCACTTTTTTGCTAGACTCTACGCCTTTGGGGTTAATCGCATCTTTCAGATAGGGACTGTATCCATCCCAAACCCATTCGGATACATTTCCACTCATGTCATATAGTCCCAACATGTTGGGGTATTTGCCACCAACCGGATGTACCTTTTGGCCAGAGTTATGCGCATACCAAGCCAACAGACTGCCATTGCTACCGCCAGCAAACCAATGATACTTCTCATCAATAATTAATGGACTGTTGGCTCTGGCGGCCAACTCCCATTCTGCCTCGGTGGGTAAACGATACCCTTCGCAAGCCGTACCTTTCTCCCAAGCGACAAGATCGCCAACAGTCTGGTAACATTGCTCCAAACCTTCGAGCTCACTCAAACGATTACAAAACAAAATCGCTTCGTCCCAAGATACTTCTCTCTTGGGAAGCATCCCATCGCTGAGTTGATTGACGTTCATTACTTGCCCGTACAGTTGCTGGGTCACTTCCGTTTTTCCCATCCAAAAGGCAGAGACCAGTTGTACTTGATGCCACAGAGAGTTGTCTGCACGCATCGGCATATCAGGTGGTGCTCCCATCCACCCCTGTCGAATGTCTATTTTTTCAAATCCATAATTTTGTTCAATGGTTGGACAAGAGAGGTCTTCCACTACAGCACCCAGATCAATCGTCGTTTCAAACTGTCCCCATCCAAAAGGTACATCAAACCGTTCCGTAGTACCCCAACAACAACGACCACAGCCTCCAGAAACAGAAACGCCACCAGTCACTTCAACGGCATGTTCACCCAAGGTCAACTTGCCAGTATGTTGTTGTTTGACAATCGGGAGCTCATCCACCGAGCCCTTGGTTGCCCCCCAATCTGGCACCGCAGAGATTGACACAATACTATGTCGACCATCAAACAATCCACCGAGCCATAACACTACGATGATACTACTCAACACAATGACCGATACAAACCGATATCGATTCCGCCACATCCAAGGTGACCATTGAAACGATCGTTTTGATCCTGTTGTTGATGCTTCTCTAAACGCAATCGATTCCTCACTATCTTCTTCCACTACGGTCGGATTGGAACTGTGTAACACCCATTCCCCATCTTCTTCAATCATCACATCAACAATCGGTTCCGCCACGACATCTTGTACCGATAATGTGACAGGCTCAAATGGTGTCGGGATCTCAAACGCCAAGGCAGATTGAATCGCTTTGAGCATTTCTTGGGCATTGGCAAAACGTTGCTTGGGCTCTAGAGACATCGCCTTTTCAATGATCTGAATCAACTCTGGCGGTGCATCTGGACAAGCCTGTTGGATAGATTGGTAGCGACCACCCTGAATGGCGTGCATCACACTATAAATGGAATCACCAGAAAAAGGCAATCGACCAACCAACATCCGATACATCACGACCCCCAAACGATAAACGTCTGTCCAAGTACCAACAGGATGCTGTTGATGAATCTCTTCCGGAGATGCATAGTACATCTGTCGTATCGATTGCGGGATCTGTAGATTCTCGTGTACAACATGTCGATGAATCCCATCGTCCATCAGAATCGCCATGTGCCCTTTTTCGGTGCGGTGTAAAAATATATTCTGCGGAGATACATCCAAATGGACTTCACCATCAAGATGTAGAACATGCAACGCTGAAAGGACTTGAACCGCAAAACGAATCGTAGGTACAATATCGATCTGTTGAAAACGCTTCAGATGGGTCTCAAGGTTTTCCCCCTCCAACCAATCCATGATCATCCCAAGATTATCCCTATCTTCCAAGACATCGGTGACCCGTATCGAAAAGGGACTTTGATGTTCGATCTTCCACTGCATTTTCTGTAAAAACATAGCCCGAACAGTCGGAATATCTCGAATAGTATTCGAGACCAACTTGCAGGCATGAATGGAATGTAGGGTGGGATGACGAACTTTGTATACAATCGCCATTGGCGATTCAGCAATGACAGATTCGACAATATACCCTGACAGTTTCATTTACGGATTCTCGACCAACATGCTCGGACCCGGTGGCAAGTAAATGCGAAAAATGGATCCTTTGCCAACTTGCGAACGGACTTCTAGTCGAATTCCTGTTCGATCCAGCAAGGTCTTTACAATAGCCAAGCCCAGTCCGGTTCCGCCAACGGCCCTAGAGCGACTTTTGTCTACTCGATAAAAGCGTT
>CAKZLX010000700.1 GCA_937127265.1 uncultured Pseudomonadota bacterium | reverse complement strand
GTCCTGTAAAATGTAATTCCAACATATCTATACTCCTTATATTATCGATTACATCAAATCAGCAAAAATTTCCATCAGTTCGGGATGATCTTCAAAGTGCGGCATCAATCGCTCCAAATCATCTTCGAGGGTGGTTTTCTTCATGTGTTCATAAGCGGCTCTTGAACCGTCGGGATGGGGAAACAACCAGCGTCCCTTCGAGGTCATATCAACAAAGTCTTTTGTGTTATATTCACCTTTACAAGAGACACCTGGGTTCATCGGAAGATAAATTGCTCCGTTGAACGTTAGGAGATCACTGGCCGCCGCTTGCAAGCCATTCCGGTCTGGGTAAAACAACAGTGGACGCTGCTCCCAAATCTTCTCATCATCATGCCAGTGTTGAGTCAACTCTCCTTCAAAGAAACAAAGATGTATACTATAGAAAGTAGAAATGGTAAGGGGGGTATAATCAGAAATGAGCAGCAAGAAATCACCCACCACCTTCAAGTCACAATCGGCGTCGATATCCAAAGTGACGTAGCTCCACTCAAAAGACATCGTCATCTTAGGAATCGGCGTCCCAACTTTTTTACCATTTCGAGTCAAATAGTATCCATGGCCTTTTTTATGCAATTTTAACCCACTCATAACGCTCTCTATCTGTGTTAGAATATTGACATTATCGTACTATATTTGAGGCATTCTATGCAACAAAAAGAGTGGACCATCATAGACAACATGATCCAACCGATGGAGATGCGTCCCCCATCTTTTCTATGCATTGATATAATGCAGTCTATTGAACGACTAGGTTTTGAAGAGGTCTACATACGTGGTTCTGTAACCGAGGAATGCATACCACATCCCAAATCGGATGTCGACATCATTGCTTTCCTCGATCGTAATCCATACCGCAATATTCATACAGAGATTCAAGAGGCCCTGCGACCTTTCAACCGACCTTGTGATGTATTGGTCACCAGTCGTGAAGCGTACATGCAAAATCGAGCCCTCTCACTTCTCGGATGTACTCGTAGCCTGAGTGTTTCTGGAGGTGACACATTGCTGCAGCCTATACCCGCAGATATGGAACTCGCAAAGGCACTCTGGACACAGTACAATCCCAGTCGCTATAAAGATGGCTATCCTCCTGAACGAGCCCTGATCACCGCCAAACAACTATTTAGAGCCATAGGGGTGATTCGACTCATCGAAGACAGTCGACTGTCTAGACACCTTCCGACTTGTCTGCAATGGGCACACGAAATCGCACCTTCTCACGTGGCAGAAACCTATGATGAAATGTGGTTCAATCTCAAAAGACGTACTTGGCAATCGGTTCCAGTTGAACCTGTGGTAGAGTGGTTAATACAGAAGGCACACACACACAATTTACAACCCAATCAATAGTTTTTTTAATGTCCAAACATTCGATCGACGAACTCAAAGAAAAAGTTCTCCCACTCTTCAAAAGTGAAGACCCCGTATTTATCCGACAAGGGATGCTTCTAGTTGACACTGTCTTAGACATACAGCCAGAAATTCTCGAGATATTCAAAGACCAACGAGGAAAGTGGGACACCAGCTGGGTTGGCAAATCCACCATCGATTTGGAAGTTCGTGTGTGGCTTATGGGCTGTCGGGCAAAATTGGGTGATCAAATTACCCATTTACACTGTAGAGAATACACTCGGATTCCTTTAGAAGTCCCTTCTTCACTTCCATACCTTACAACATTAGACTCTATGAAGGTCTCTGCCTATGGACTGTCAGAAACACTTGTACAAGTCATCGAGCACAACCCGAACCTTAAAAGCATAGAACTAAATCTCTATGAACATTATTCGCAAAAGTTCTCCGACGAAGAGATGAAAACTTTTCAAAACCGACTGAATCGAGTGTTCAAGAGTATGTTCAATGTAACAAATCTAATGATGCGAATCCAGATGAGGTTTCAAGATGAAACCAAGACATTCACATATGACCTCTCCAATTTAACATCCATTCATAAAATATGGATTCAACACAGTGCTCATTCCATCATTACCCGTCTTCCTCCTGCACCACTCAACAACTTTATTTGGTACGCAAGCAATGGGAGAAATGAAATCGTAGACCCAAATGGTTTCCCAGCATCTTTATCACGGCTGAGTCTCTACTGTGTGCCGCACCCTATTCTACCTCTACTCAACAAGGTCAACCAAAAGGATATTGTCCGTATTGAAATTGATGACTGTGCTGACTACGATTCCCTTTTTGAATCGCCTGGTGCAGTCATGTTGTACACCATCGATAAAAAAGGTAATCTTTCATGGACCTGCAGGGCTGATTTTAATCAACGCAACAGTGAACTCATCGAAGCCAGAATCAACCATGTTGTAGCCTGTGGCGATGCACCCAAAGTTCATTCATTGGACTCGATACGTAGTTCGTGGACACTGCCAGTTCTACACAAAATGATAAACCTCGAAAAGATGAGGGTGGAACGCCTAGACAACAATGATGATTTACATCTTCTCAAAGATTTTACGAGGCTAAAAGAACTGGATATGTACTCGTTAAAACTGACAGAGTTCCCCGCTTCGATTGAACTTCCGAACTCAATAGAAAAGTTGAATATCTCTCAGCATAAATTTGCAAAAGACGCCGATGTCTCTGGACTAAAACGTCTTGTGGATGACATCATTCTGGTCGAAGATCGAATTGAGAATGAAAGCGTTTATAACAAGAGTAGCAATGATCATCGCATCACATATCTCCCTTACAATGGAACATCCCCAATTCATCCAACCTTCAACACCTTCCGTCTTGAACACCTATGCGACAAGGTATCTCGAGGTGATCTGACCGTTCATCAACTGTGCTTGAAAGATTTCGAATGTTCATCCTATGATGTAAACTGGGGTGCACTCAAGGATTTAGAGGTGCTGGATCTACGAAACCTTGGTCTGTCTGAACTTCCCAATGCACTCACCTCATGTCCAAACCTGCGCATAGTCTACACCAAAGAGACCGATGCTGTACAGGATGCCTCTCTCCTGCAAAGTATACGGAGTTCCCTCCAATTTCTACACTGTAAGCGCGATGATCTAACCGCCCTAGACGAGAGTACTGTCCAATCCTTGAAGTCACTGTCTCTGCGTGGTTGTATGCTGAAAACATTACCCGAAGCACTCAATAATTTACACGACATCGAATTCTTGGATCTCTCGTTCAACATGCTGAAGAGCGAAGCCCTGAATACCATTCAATCTGCTCCAAAGTTGTGGGGATTGGATGTATCTCTGACCAGTATCAAAGCACCCGACAATGGCTTTCCTATGTTTCCAAACTTGAAGGTCATCTATCTTGCAAAGAACCAATTTGAAGCTCCAAGTTGGGTCCGTGCATTTCCAAGTGTTGAACTTCGTCAAAAGATGCGTGGATAACCAGTATAACCTCGGGTGATCTCGCGTAAGATACCTGTGACCTAAATTTCATCCCACAAAGCAAAGCGGTCTGGTTGATGAAAGTCTGGTTGTGGACCGGGTAAGGGCGTGTGACAACAATAACGGCGTTTGTCACCCGTTGTGTGAATGGCAAAAGCATTGGCTCGAACAATTTTTTCAGGTAACCACTTCCGCTCTACAAAACCGTTACCAACCCAACGACCATCACCATCTAAGGCTTCATATTGCATCGGGATTTCTTTGCGCACAATGGAGCGTGGTCCGTCTAATTGAAGGAGCAAATGGTGACCCCATGACCCCATTTCAATCTCTGTATATTCACCGTTCTCACCCACCAAAAATATCTCGACCACTTCGTAGTTCCACAGTTCCCAAGTCCCCTTCTCAGGATCTGGTTTTGTCGGAGGACAGTCGTCATCGTGCATCCAAGATACAAACTGAATCTGCAACCCAACCTCGGTTAGTTCAACATCGATTTGAATCTGATCTATCTCAGCAATCTCAGTACCGTCCCATTCTGTGTCAATATAGAAAGTCTTTTTCACTGACATGAACGACTCTCATTCCAATCCGTTGGGTTATTCAATTCTTCTGCCAACACGCGACTAGGCCAACGGACAAATCCCACGTTCCACATTTGGTTGTGGGTCATCGATTCGGTGTATTGCCCAACCAGTTGCCCTTCAACATAAAGACGAATGGTGGCATCACTTTCTCCAGCGCCATTGTCTGAGAAATAATGGACCCGAAAATAATACTCCCCGTCATCAGCCGACAACACTTCAATCCGTTCAGCCACCGAACCATCTTCGGAGTCACTGAGTAAAATGGGGTTGGCATCGGTGTTGTTGGACCAAGCAGGTTCGGGATTACACCAGCAACAGTCCGAGGCAAAATCAAACATGCCATCCATACTGGTAGTCATGTGCAAATCAAAGTCGGCTTGAGAATCTGTCCATGACAGTTCGGCATAGATATCGGCAATCGGTTCGACTTCCCACAAACATTCGGCTTGCGGTGAGCGTTGCCCTAGCGAATTTTCAACAATTAATCCCACTTGATAGGTTCCTGCCACATCCAGTTGCAAATCAACCGAGGTCATGTCTGTAGAAGGTAACAAACTGGCATTGGAGCCGACGGGCACTTGTAAACTAGACCAATCGTAGGTCAGTTCTAAGCCACTAGGATCACTGGAAGCCGAACCATCCACGGTCACCAAGGCACCCATCACAGGGCTTTGTGGGCAAGATAAGGTGGCCACAGGATAGGTCGACTCACCACCACCATTGCCAACTAACAACACCGACACTTCTGGTTCATCTGGATCATCCGAGGTAATGATAAAATCACCTTGGTCACCCACATCTTGAATCGGTGCATAGGAAACAACTACACTGGTTTCTGCCCCCGCGGGAATGGTTTGACCATCCAAGTCCATCAGCAACGAAAAGGCACCCGATCCGGTTTGTTCGGTTTGAGCAATCGTCAAATCGACATCACCAGCATTGCGAACCGTCAAAAACAAAATGGATTCTTCGCCGGTGGCCACTGCACCATAGTCCAGTATTTCTTGAGAGAGTTCAATGTCGGGCAAGGGTCCTAAGCCACCGATGCCGGTCAAAGACACAACATAAACCGGATTTTCATCATCATTGCTTTGGATGACCAAGTCTGCGGTGTATGACGTTAAATCCATCGGGGTAAAATCAATCGCCAGATCAAAGACTTCTTGGATTCCCAAGTTGGTTGGGATCTCTTCGATGGCAAAAACACCACCCTCATCATTTTCTATGTCCACAGTAGAGATCTGAAGATTTGCTTGACCTGCGTTGATCAGTTGAACACTTTGGGTCAAGGTCTCCCCCGCTTTGTGCTCCCCAAAATCCACGCTATCCACACTGACCGCTAAATCTGGGGTCAATTGATTCACCTTGGTTTCGTTGCCAGTACAAGCCATCAGCATCCAAACGGCACTCAATTTTGTATATCTCATCTTTGACTCCACAATGTCTCAAGTCATTCCTTCTTTATGTAGTCTACTCATCCAAGCCCATAAACTCAACCCCTTTCCAACAATCACCACAAAAACACCAAAAAAACAACTCACTGATCCGAATCGATTTGATTGAATTGTTTAAAGGCTTCCATACCTTTATGTCTGAGGCGAGTATCGAAAGATTAATGAGTACATTGGAGAAGCAAAGCAACAGTTCCATTGGTATCATCACCCACAATGAAAAGCTGATACCTCATTTCCAACAGGTCATCACTGTCGACAACGGTTCTGTCTCTTTGAAATAAATCAATCTCACAGAGGCTACAACGAAAGACCTGAGCATGCTCAGGTCTTTTTGTTTACCATATTGTTCTCTATTACTTTGTGGGAGGTCGAACCCAAGGTAAGTACACCGTAATACAAGATTGGTGATCCTGATTTTGGTGGTGACTCATACTACCACGACAACGCGTAAGAGCCTCCCAAGCAAATTGCAATTCGTCTCTCTCTCGACCAACCAAACCCTTAGTGGATAATACCGAGGCTATATCGTGGTCAAAACCCTCTTCAACTATCGAAAAGAGTACATAGGTTCCCGCTGGTGTTCCCAACACCTTATTGGCAAAATGATGTGAAATATTTTGCACAGAAATGTGTACAGAACAAGATACTTCTTCAAAACACAACGCCAGTGCCATCCAAATATTTCGCAAAGCAAATACCGAAGCAAAGACATTGACATCTCCATCTTCAATGTCAACCTGTAAAAACACCCGTCCCATCAAACGTTCGAGACGCGCTCGTTCACCAGCAAACACCGTCTGTACATTGACCACTTCATTGGCCAGCATACTTTTGCGACCCAAGTGCATAAATCGACGGGTTAAAATCCCTGCCCGTTCGCTCATGGATAAGATCGCATCCACATCTTCAAGTAATTGTGAATCCGTAATATCCATCTGAATACTTTCAGCGGCAGAACCAATCACCGTCAGAAAATTATTGATATCATGGCCATACTCTTTGGGAAGCATCTTTAAGGACTGTAATTGTTCTTGGGTTTCAATCAATGCATTGACATCTTCCAAACTCCAATACAATCGATCAGCTTCAGTCGTCACAGTACAGCAAACATATTTAACCCTGCCACGCGAAACCTCAATGCGAAGCAATTCTTGGTCAATTGGCTCACAAGCTTGCAATAGTTGTACCACTTTGAGCCCATCTTCTTCATAGAAATGATCGGGCAGTGGCGTTTCCAATTCCAAGACTAAGGTTCGTTTGGCATATGCCGTTGCCTCGACAATGTAGCCTCGTAAGTCGGTAACGATTAACAACAATGGATGACGTTCTAACAATACATCAAATGACATCACTTCCCCTTTTCTGTGTATATCTAATTTGAACAGAAAAAGGAGCACCGAAGTGCCCCTTTCCATTTTCACGAATTGTGTTTCCGAAATCAATTCATGCAATCAAAAGATTCTATGTGAATGATTAATCTTCTTTGCGACGCAAGGCAACCAAACCAAACAGACTGAGCGCCAATACGCCTAAGTCACCGACTTCAATACTACTGGTGGCACATCCTTTGACAGGCTCAGACTCAATCGGATCCAATTGAAAATTGTCATCGGTATTGGAGTCCAATTCTTCTTCCGTTTCTGGGGAGTCGGTTTCTTCTGTTTCTTCGACTTCCTCGGTTTCTTCTGTTTCTTCAACAGCGTCTACACCATCACAGTCCTCATCGATGCCGTTTCCAGGAACGTCATAAGCACCAGGGTAGACATATGGGTCTTCGTCATTACAATCAACATTGTCTGACCAACCGTCTTCATCCCAGTCCATGACTTCTGGTTCAGGATTGTAAAATGGAGCGTTAATTTCAATGTTGTTCAACATCACACCCACTTCACTGCGTGCCAATGGATTCCACCAAGAGGTATCAAAGTTCCCAATCACATTGATTTGATCCAACATGAAAGAGTCACCTTCAGGCACTTGGATGGCCAAGTAGTACTCGTGGTATGCAGATTCTTCGGCACGGGCTTCGAGGTTAAGGTACATATCCCAAGCCACCATATCCCCAGAACCAATCACGTCGACATCCCATTCATACAATGTAACGTTGTATTGGGTTTGTACTTTGTAGTCGTTTGAGGCATATCCTTTAACTTGGATTTCAGCGTTGGCATTGGCACCACCAGTGACAGGAACACCGTTGATATTGGTGCCTTCAGGCAAGGTAACTCCTGTCATCACAGCGCCATCAGCGCCAGCATTGGCTCCACCACCGATACCGTATTGAGAACCAACAGTCACTTGACCAAAAGCATCGATTCCATAATTTTCAAATGGCAATGACCAGTCCCAACGGAATGCACCGGTTTCACGAGTGATGTCGGTCCATGCTTCCACACTCAAAACGGGGTGTGCTTGAGTTGCCCAGTCATTCCAATCGGTAATCCACAACTCTTCGCCGTGTGCAGGATTTGAACGAGCTTTGATG
>CAKZLX010000699.1 GCA_937127265.1 uncultured Pseudomonadota bacterium | reverse complement strand
CATCCCCAAAAGAGACCAAGTTCATACCCAATGCCCGAAGTATGGACAGGGTGAATTGATTGGCGTTTCCAGTACTGTGTGACCGATAGTGAAGATTGTTTTGCAAGCGACCACCCGCTGAACCGGCTAACAACAGTGGGTATTCATCCAAAGAATGGGCTCGCCCCTCGGAGACTTCGCTGCTGATAATGACTGCACAGTTGTCGAGCAGGGTACCATCTCCTTCTGGAATGGCGTCTAGTGCTTGCAAGAACACACTGGCTTGTTCCATGGTGAATTCGGTGATTTTTTGTACAAAAGGCTGCTCTCCTGGCTCGTTGTGGGTCAAGGAGTGATGTCCCATTTCCGTAAAGTCATAGAGAATATTGTTTAAGGGACTGGTGAAGGTGTAACTGAGCACCCGCGTTTGGTCACAAGCGAGAGCCATGGCCATCATTTGTGACATCACCGCATTTCGAGCCGCCAATTGCGGTCTGGATTCGATGTCGGGGTATTCGGTGAGTGGTGGGTCTAGACGGTAGCAGGCTTCCAAGGCGGGTGGATCTTCTTGAAGGCGAGCCAAGCGCATCTCAATGTCTCGGATGCCATCCAAATGTTGTTCCAGTCGAACCCGATCGGTGGCTCCCAATTGGCTTTGCAAAGCCAAGGTATCTTCACGCACCACATCGAGAACCGAGCGACGCAAACCGAGTGTGGGGTCCACAATACCTTCTTCGCCGGGTGCTCGAAAGGTCGGTCCAAAGATTTTCTCATAGAAGGCATAGGGGTCACTTTCCACAGGGTTTCGAGCGTTGGGACCATTCCAAGAAACCGATTCTTGGGTGACACAACCTGTAATCAAGGAGCGATAGACAGTTTCTCCACCGATTTCTTGTGCTAAACGTTGATCAAAAGTGGGGACTGCGGCGGTCCAGTTGTCATCATCCCCGATCAATTCTTGCCCTGTGAGAAACCCCAAGCCTCCAGACCAATGTGGAGAGGTATTGGGCACTTTGAGAGACATCCCACTGATCACCGACAGTTTTTCTTTGATGGGTGCCATCGAATGTAAACTTTGCGATAGTGTCCAGTTGTCTCCCAAGCCTTCTCCGGTGGGAACCCAATGTTCAGGACGATTTCCATTACCCCAATAGAACATGCCAAAACGTCTTGGAAAACCACCGTCTTGGGCAAGGGCTTGGCGACTCATGAACATTTCCAGCAAGGGCAAGTGTAAGGTGACCAATCCACCGGCCATCATGCCACGAAGAAACTGTCTACGATTTAGTGTGCGTGTTGTCATCGTTAATCTCCAATCGATTATTCTGTTGCGCCTAAGCGACCGTGGGTGCGAAAGGTTTCAGAGAGGGCAATCGTTCGCATCAAGGAGGTAAAGGACCAATCGTTGTAGACCAAGTTTTCCACCAACCAATCTTGTGCGGCATCTTCTTCATTGGTCATCCGATGACCGAGAGCATAGGAATAGAGATTGTCGGTCAGACAGGGGCCTAAATTCGGGTGCTCACTGACGACCGGACCCAATTCCCAAGCGTTTAAGAAATCAACACCATCAATATTGCCAGAAGGGTCGATGGTGGCATTGTTTTCGAGATCTCGCCATCGTCCGATGCCATCGAAATTTTCCAAACCCAATCCCACCAGATCCATCATTTTGTGACACCCCGCACAAGACGGATCTTCAAAATGCTGTTCGAGTCGTTCGCGCATGGTGGGAGCCTCATCGGTGGCTTCAGGAATAGAGGTGTCAACATCGGCGGGCGGTGGTGGAACCATTTGGCAAAGTAGTGTCTTTCGAATGAATACACCACGTAACGTCGGAGAGGAAGCGGTGGCATGAGCGTGTAGGTTCAGCATGCTGGCTTGGGTTAAGAGACCACGCCGTCCGGTGTTTGTTGGTAGGGTAACTTCGGCAAAACCTTCAGATACAGGGGCAGGAATTCCGTAAAGGGTGGCCAAACGACGATCGATGAAGGTGGTTTGGGTAGTCAATAGTTCTCGAAAGTCGAAATCGTTTTCAATGATGTATTCAATGGTGCGAAAGGTCTCTTCTTTGGCTGAAGCATAGAGATCGGGGCTGGCATGGGTATAAACCAAGGGATCTTTGGTCAGTGAATCCAAGTCATAGAGGTGAAACAGTTCATCAAAGAAATTGTGAATCCCATTGTCAAATCGAGGGTCTGCCATCATGCGATCAACTTGTTCGGTCAAGATGGTTTCATTGAGTAAATCACCACTTTGTGCCAAGGCTAACAATTCGATGTCGGGGGCAGAGTTCCACAACAAAAAACTGAGGCGTGAAGCCAACGACCAAGCATCTAGGGCGTGTTGATCTTGGGTGTTGTTGATGCTTTCCAAGTTGATCTCGGTACGGTAGAGAAAGTTTGGTGATTGCAGCATTGCCGACAAGGTATATTCGATACCTGTGAGCGTATCGGTTTGATCGCTAATTACTTGATACAGATTGTTGAGACGCTCTCTTTCTGCACTGTGTAGAGGTCTTCTCCACAGTTCTAGCCCCAGTGTATCGATGCCCTCTGACATACAGGATTGGCTGGGTGGAGTGTCATTGTTCAGTTCACAAGCAAACCAAGGAGAGAGTCGATCAATGTCTTCGATGATTTGCGTGGCTATCGAATAGGAAGCCTGTTCATATCGTTCGGTTCCCACGGGGCTGATCGAGGAAATGCTAGCACCCAAAGATTTAAAGCCTTCGGTTTCGATATCTGGTTCGAGATTGGTGGGGATCAGTAATCCCTCTCCAAATACATCGCTGATTACGTTTTGGTACTGGGTAATGGTGAGTCGTCTTAATGAAGGTGGGGGTTGCATAACCATCGGTTCTTCGGTTGGAGGCGATTTGGCTGTACCAGTATCTTTTGTCTGTTCCCCACTACAGCCAATTCCTAGGCTCAGTGGGAAAAATATCCAAGAATTCATATTGTCCTCAAGGCTACGATATTTTTATTAATGTACCATATCATCGATAAAATGAGAAGAGTATTGTGTTTGTACTAACTAATTTTCGTTGATAAACCGATTTGTGATCCGATGTCAACAAGACCTTTCGTATATAGAACATAACAAGCCACCAGACAGAAAAGGTTGGGTTGTTCGATTGTAAAGGGTGCTTCCAGCAAATAATTATTCAACGAGTTACGACCTTGTGCACCCTGTCTTTTGATCTTTATATTTTGTATTCTGAGTTTCCTTCTTTGATGTAAAGGGTGCCTTGCAGCAAATGATACTTTTTACGACTTTGTGCACCCTGTATCATCTGTTTATTCACTTCTTTCAAACAGGGTATCGCTTATAAACGGTATCCTGTTTCCTTTCACAGCTTTTATGGCTCTCAGCAGATCACATTTCATACGTGTGACTCCTTGCCTTAACAGTCCTTATCTTTCATTGATGTTGTCTTTTATACACAGACACAACGGGGTATACCATGTCTAAATTTATTCAAAGTCTGAATGTCACCACGACTGAAAATGGTGCGGTCACCTATCGTACGACATCACAAGCGGTATTGGACTTCTTCTTCTCGATTGGAGGCATGCGTCATCAAGCCGAAGAAGAAATTATCAACAAGTTTCTGGTGGTGATCAATCAAGATCCAACCTTGGCGTTGAAACTCTTGTTCTATTTGCGCGATGCTCGCCAAGGTCAAGGGGAAAGAAGAGTTTTTCGAGTGGTGCTTAGATGGTTAAAAGAGTCTCATCCAGAAATGATCACCACTGACTTTGTGAAGTGGATTGGTGAGTATGGTCGTTGGGATGATCTGTTTGAACTGATGCCCAGTGAAAAAGATTCGGTCATCATTGACGTAATTCGTACTGAATTGGCCTCAGGGAACGCTTTGTTGGCCAAGTGGATGCCCCGTGAAAAATCTGGTCGTAAGGCATTGGCTGTTTCTTTGCGTAAGCAGTTGGGTTGGACACCAAAGCAGTACCGCAAGACATTGTCGAACCTTACCAAGGTGGTCGAACAGCAAATGTGTGCTGGTGAATGGGAGCAGATCAATTTTGAGCAGGTCCCTAGTGTTGCCGCATTACGCTATCGCAAAAGATTCTTTAAACTGACCCGATATCATCATTATCTGGAAGATGTTCGCCATGGAAAAGCCAAGATGCATGCCGATGTATTGTATCCACACAACATTATTGAACAATTGATGCCTGATCAGTACAATAGGAGATTTGAAACGTTGAAGATAGAAGCCACTGAAAATGAGGCTTTGGAATTGCAATGGCAAGCCTTGCCCAATTATCTTCCCAAAGATTCTCCCGTGAAGATGTTGCCACTGGTTGACGTGAGTGGATCAATGTACACCTCGAGTAAACCTTCGGCGATTACGGTGGCATTGAGTTTGGGGTTGTACTTGTCTGAGCGAAATGAGGGACCTTTTCATAATTGCTTCATCACCTTTTCCAACTCTCCGCAATTGGTAACCTTGACAGGGGAATCGCTAATCTCTAGGCTACACCAAATGTCGATGGCTGATTGGGGGATGAACACCAATTTCGAGGCGGTCTTTGATTTGATCCTCACCCGCGCAATGGCTGTGGAACTTGATCCCAGTGAGATGCCAACGCACCTATTGGTGTTGTCTGATATGCATTTTGATTCTGCCACACGAGAAGGTCATACAATCTTTGAATCGATTCAGCAAAAGTATGCCTTGGCTGGCTATCCATGTCCGAAGATTGTCTTTTGGAACCTGAATGCCCGTGGCCAGAACTATCCGGTGCAGAGTCACCAATCTGGTGCGGCTTTGGTCAGTGGGTATTCCCCCAGTATTTTGGGTAATATTTTGTCGCAGGATTTGGATGAACTGAGTCCGATGCAAGTGATGCTTGATGTCTTAAATTCTCCAAGGTACCAACAGATTCGTTTGGTCGCCTAGATCAATATTGTATCCTGCCCCTCTTATTGGTACACTAATTGTATCAACAGGAGGGGTTATGTGGATACAGATATTGTCATTATGGTGGAGTGTAGGGTGTACCTCGGATGTCAAAACGGAAGACTCTGGTGAAGAACCGCTCGACCCACCCACCTATTGCCAGACACTTGGTCTGTCTGAACAAGCCTTTGATACCAGTGGTGAGGTTGGTGACTTTGGGGAGGTTGCACCTGACTTTACCTTTAATCTATTGGATGGAGACACTTGGACTTTTTCTGAACATTGGACTGGTTGTGACAATTATATCTTCATCAACTATTTCAGTGCCAATGAATACCCCGCTCGATTGACCCGACCCCGTGAGATTCAAGAATTGTTGGAACTGGCACCAGTCAATACCCACATTTTCATTTTGACCTATCCCGCCCAAGGAGAAAGTGTTGAAACCCTGATGGGTGAATTGAACGCCAATTTTGAAGCTGCCTACGGGATGTTGGACAGCGAAGCCGAGATGGATTGGTGGCGAGAAAAGATCCACTTCGTACTCGATGATGGTTGGTCTGCCGATTGGGTTGGGGTCTTAAACAACGACTATTATGCCCCCAATGAGTTTGTGCTTTGGTCATTGGCGATCGATCGCAACCAACGCGTTCGAGAAGTGGGTAACTATTGCGATCCTTCAACCGGTTGGGAGCAGTGCCCACCATTTTTTATGGCCTATGAGTCGATCTATTTTAATTTTGAAGCGGAGCGTGAACTGGAATTGGCTAGCCATAATGCCGATGTTTTACCGGTTTTTGAACAAGAGTTGATTTCGGATCCAAATTGGGCGGGTGCGAGAACGATTGTCGAGGTGACCTTGCCAACGGCTGAGGAGATGACAAATTACGACACCTTACACATGGATTTGCACTTGGAGTGTACAGGGTATCCAGCAGGGACCCAGTGTCCGGCGTGGGATTATATCGTTAATCTCTATCTTTGTGATCAAGATGATCCTAACACCACAGAAGATGAATCGGAGACTTGTACCACTGAATTTGGACGTTGGATCACCACCTATTGGCGCCCAGGACGATGGGTGCATGATGTGACCCCGATGATGGCTTGGTTAAACGAAGGTGGTACCCGCAAGTTTGCCTTTTATTCCCAACAACCCTACAACGTCAGTCTCGATTTGCGATTCAGCAACCAAGGCAAGGGAGTACGTCCAGTAGCAATGGAAGAGGTCTATCGTGGTGGTGCATTGGATGATTTTTACAACTGGGGCTCTTACCATACACTTTCAGAAACCGAGTGGCGTCAGTGGACGATCGAAGACCAGCAAGATGTCTTTACCATACAATCGACCGAGCAAGTCGAGGATAATCGCGACTTCATGTTCGTTTATGGCACCATTCAATGGGAAAATGGTCTGCTCACCGAAACTGGGGAACCGGCCTATGACATCCGAACGATTGTGACCCACAATGAAACCGAACACTATTGGTTGACTGAGGATTTGCAAAATTCCGAATCTGTACCTACCTATCAACGGATTGATTATACGTGGACCGAGAATGACAACTACCCCTTAGCGGTCTGTTTGAGTGAGTCGTCAGCTAGTTCTTTGGAAGTTGCCGAGGCGGCAACCGAGCACTGTTTGGTCGATGACCCAACCAATTGTGTGCTCCGAGCAGACCCCACTAACCTGCGAACAGGGTGCAATTTTGGGGCCTGGACGATGTTGGATTCCCAATACCACGATCCTGCTGAACCACAGTTGGAAACCCATTGGGTGGAAGAGCGTACGCAACAGTATTGGTTGATGGACAACGGTTCGGCAAATGGACGATATGCCAATAAGTCTTCACGATGGGATTGGTTTGTGAGTGATCAGACGGTATACTTCTGTGCAACCGAACCAAATCTCAGTGATCATACTGATGCTGTTGGAATATTGGAGGTATGTTCCGCAGACAATATCAATACCGATACCGTAAATGAATCGCAAAATTGCGTCTTACAAGCCAATCGACAGGATTTAGAACAAGGGTGTAATGGTGGGGCGTGGCGACAGATGGCTACCGAGGCTACCGTGGATGACAACCTGCCCGTCGGTGATTTTGTGGAAATTTGGCACCAAGATAAACTACCGATTGAATTTACGCCGCCAGAAGGGACTAGCAAAGTTGAAGTGGCTGGGGTGATCTCAGGGCATGGTTTTGGGGCGGATACGCTCAATTGTGCCGAGTTTTGCGATCATCAACATCAGTTTCAAGTTAATGATGGCACAGCGGTTACCAAAACACATCCCGAAGCAGGAACCGCTATGGGCTGTGCTGAACAAGTGGCAATCGGTACGGTGCCCAATCAGTCAGGTACTTGGGTCTATGGACGTGCTGGGTGGTGTCCAGGAATGGAAGTGCCCGTTTGGCGCGTTGATTTTACCGATGATGTCGATTTAAATGGCATCAATACTCTTGGGTATTTGGGCTTGGTTGATGGAAAGATTTATCGTCCCTCCTATACCTCAGGTACCTTTAGACCCCGTGTGGATATGCGTTCGTATTTGGTCTATTATCAGTGAATGGTTTGTCCATCTGTAATCTCTGGGTTTTATCATTAAACATACCGAAATCTGTGATTGATCTCGTTTACTGGATAAACATTCCACAATGAGGAAACATCGTATGCAATCAATTACCGAAATAGAACGTCTTCGCAAAGAGATGTTGGTGGGCAAGAAGCACGGCAATCGATTTTTAGAAGGTTTTTCCAAGTCGGCAGTTCTATTTCATCCAGTGGATTTGGAAGGTGTGTGGGTACGATTGATTGACAATGGGAAACGGATTCAGATTCAATCCGGTGTGAATGCCACACCTTCGCTCGATAATCCTCCCTCGGTAAAGGAACCTGATAACACTGAACGGAGCGAAGTAATCAAGCAGATCTACACCGCTTCGACGCTCTCCTCTCTCAAACGTTTGATGCGCAAAGCAAACGAGGGACTGGAGGAAAGAGGGTTTAATTTTCTCAATTTATGCATCGGTAAAATTCATTGGAGCGACGACAAACATGCAGGGACTGCTCCCGCACTACTGATTCCTGTGCGATTTGTACAAACAGCTGTTCGATTGGGGATATCGATCGAATATGCTGATGAAGCGATTCAGTGGAACCCTGCCATTGTCGAGAAATTACGTTCTCAGTTGCCACCAGAATCACTTCCGGAGTCTTTGTTCTCGGATTTGTCTGGCGATTCCTTTGAGCAGATTCAAGCAGGGTGGGCTTGTTTACAGTCTTGTGTGGAGCAAGCACAGTGGCGTCTGGAATCTGCCTTTGCGCTCAATTTGTTGGAGACCTCCCAGATTCAATTGTATCGTGATTTAGATCCTAGCGATTGGCAAACTGTTCCCAAACTCATCCAGCAAGGTT
>CAKZLX010000698.1 GCA_937127265.1 uncultured Pseudomonadota bacterium | reverse complement strand
TAATGAAAGAAAACTGTCAATAAGACAGTGTAAAAACAATGGAACGATTCTTGAAAAATCAATTGAAAATTAATTAGCTTTGTTAATAATACAAATCAACAAATTAGAAAAACATGAGTGACGTTATTAAATTATTACCAGATCATATTGCAAACCAAATTGCAGCTGGTGAAGTTATACAACGTCCTGCTTCTGTAATAAAAGAATTGGTTGAAAATGCAATTGATGCTGGAGCAACTAAAATTGATGTCTTAATAAAAGATGCTGGTAAAACTTTAATCCAAATAGTTGATAACGGAAAAGGAATGTCAGCGTTAGATGCACAGATGTGTTTTGCACGTCACGCTACTAGTAAAGTAGAAAAAGCAGCTGATTTATTCCACCTATCCACGAAAGGATTTAGAGGTGAGGCATTAGCTTCTATATCAGCAATTTCACACACATCACTTAAAACAAACCTAGAAACTGAAATAACACAACCTGCGTATTTCAGCATATTTCCCGTCTTCACATCTGGAGTTTGACATGGATAAAGACAACGCAAAAAAAGGCAACTTGGCCATCACTGTTTCCACATTTTTATTTATGGCACACGATCGCGGAGCCGATATCCAACACGATGACATTCGCGAACTCTGCAATCGCATTCAATCGGAAGCTGTCAAACCGTCTCTGGCACGCGTTGTCAACACCATCCAAGACAACCTACCGAGTGGCGTAACGTTGGATACTGAAGCGTTGGTCGCATTTGTCTCTGAAAATACAGGTGGTGTAGGTCTACAACAAGAAGACCCGTTTGAACTGGGTAAAGAATTGGTGGAATTGGTTGGACAGAACCTCGATTCAAATGCAGACCTCGATACCGTACTGACTTGGTTGCAAGAAGTGTTGCCCGGCATTCAAAACGGTTGGGACATCGCAGAAGGTCAAACCGCCCTCCAAGCCATCCGTCGATATGAGTTCTCACGTGGTCTGCCGTGGATTGCACGCATCGCCGAACGCACAGGCAACGGGTTGGAAGAGATGTGGATCATGGTGGAAAAGGTCGGAGAGACGGTGCTCTGTATGGATCCATACCCATGGGATGACGTAGACGAAGAATTTGAATTGGACGTTCCAAATTTCCTTCTTCGATGGGAGCTGTGTGGGTGCCCCGCTATCCATTTGAATTGATCGAATTGATCGAAAACCCTGACCATGAGTACTACCATGTGGATGCCTATGCACAACTCGGTGGTATCTTGCAAAAATTGGACTTACCGTACTCTGCCCTCTTGGCTTATGAGGCCGGTTTACAAATCGATGCTTCTCGGATTCCTTCCAGTGTCCAACAATCCCTTGCCTTGGTCGATGCGATTGGAGACACAGAAGTCTTAGAGTCTATCTTTGCCAGTAATCTCAATTTGGAAGTGGATTCCAATGTTCGCTCTCGGATGGCTTATTTGGCGGCGCGTTCTGCATTTGCCAAGGGTGAAACCGGTGCGGCACAAGGTATCTTGATGATGGTACAGCCTACGGACCCTGACTTCCCAGAAGCCCAAAATCTGCTTGGAGTAATCAAGTCACAGCAAGGACAACACGACAGTGCGATTGCGCCCTTGCAAATTGGCTATCAAAAAGGGTTGGATGCTGGTAAGCCAGCTAAATTTCAAGATGCGGTCTTGATCAACATGGCACGTGCCTACTTTGGTGCCAAAAACTATCCACAGGCCTCCGTATATTACGAACAAATCCCCCGTGGTTCTGCTTACTGGTTGGATGCCCAATTTGAACGTGCTTGGTCTCACTTTCACATGGGTGATATGAATGGAGTCTTGGGCTATTTG
>CAKZLX010000697.1 GCA_937127265.1 uncultured Pseudomonadota bacterium | reverse complement strand
ATTGATGTGCATCGTGAGGTCGACAATTTACTAAGCAAACAAGAATACGATCAAGCCCTGCAACAGTTAGCTACCCTGCAAGCCCCCATCGACACCTTGTTTGATTCGGTCATGGTAATGGATGAAGATTTGAACGTTCGACACAAACGATTGTCTCTATTAAAAGCAATCGCCAATGATTTTCGACAATTTGCCGACTTTACGATCCTCTCCACTTGAAGAATCGATTTATTGGAATATTGTAAGTACATCACCTGTCGTGAAAAGGCACGATTAACCATGGGAGTTGACAATGAGCACACTGGTTTACAATTTTGGAGATGGCACCGCTGATGGTAGCCAAAAGTTAAAACCTCTTTTGGGTGGCAAAGGCGCCAGTCTGGCAGAAATGAGCCGTCTTGGGTTACCCGTGCCTGCTGGTTTTACGATCACCACCGAAGTCTGTTTAAACTTCTTTGCCAATGATGGTCTGTGGATGGATGGTCTCTCTGATGACATCAATACAGCGATGAACTTGTTGGAAGAACGTACTGGCCGCAAATTTGGTTCTCCCACCAACCCCCTATTGGTCTCGGTTCGTTCAGGCGCACCTGTCTCCATGCCCGGTATGATGGACACAATTTTAAACTTGGGACTCAATGACAAAACAGTTGAGGGGCTGGCAGCACAAACTGGTAATCCACGATTTGCCTATGATGCCTATCGACGCTTTGTGAAAATGTTTGGCGATGTTGTACTGGGTATTCACTACTCTTTGTTCAATCGGGTCGAAACCAATTACAAACGCGGAAAATTAGACGATGAACTGAGTGTTGAAGATTTCAAAGCCTTGATTGCACTCTATAAAAAAGTCATCCACGATGAAAAGATGACCATCCCTGATAACCCCAAAGAGCAGTTACAATTGGCCATCGATGCGGTCTTCCACTCCTTTAACAATCGCCACGCCCGACATTTCCGTAAAAAGCAAGGTATACCTGATGATACTGGCACTGCCGTCAATGTACAAGCGATGGTTTTTGGAAACATGGGAGCCGAATCGGCAACCGGTGTATGCTTTACCCGCAACCCCAAAAATGGTGAAAAAGTATTCTTTGGCGAATGGCTGCCCAATGCCCAAGGTGAAGATGTCGTCGCAGGAACCCATACACCTCTTCCATTGAATGCCGCATCTTCTGACAATCCTGATGCCAATACGCTTGAAAAGGCGATGCCTGAAGTCTATGCGCATTTACTAGAACTCCAAGCCCAGTTGGAAACCCATTACAAAGACATGCAAGACATTGAGTTCACCATTGAACAAGGCAAACTCTACTTGTTGCAAACCCGAACGGGAAAACGCTCTCCTAGCGCCTCGATTCAGATTGCCGTGGACTTAGTACATGAGGGGCTCATTTCCAAAGAAGAAGCCATTCGCAAAGTCGAAGCCAGTTCTTTAGAACTCATTCTGCGCCCTGTGATTGATCCCAATGCTCCCAAAACCATCATTGCCAAAGGACTGGACTCCTCGCCAGGTGCAGCTTGTGGTCGGGTGGCCTTCACCTCGGAAGCCGCACAAGCACTCCACGAAAAAGGAGAACCCAGTATCCTCGTTCGACTTGATACCTCTCCAGAAGATATTCAAGGGATGACTGTGGCTGAGGGAATCGTGACCGCACAAGGTGGACAAACCTCTCACGCCGCGGTGGTGGCTCGTGGGATGGGTAAACCCTGCATCGTTGGCTGCACCGAAATCGTTGTCGATTATGAACGCGAACTCTTTTATGCTGGGGATTACGTGATCAAAAAAGGGGACTGGATCACCATCGATGGTGGTTCTGGGGATATCATGGAAGGCAAAGTCAACACCTTACCCCCCGCCACAGAATCTGGTGTCGTTCAAGAATTTTTGAGATGGGCAGACGAGATTGCTTTACTCAAAGTCCGGACCAATGCTGACAACGGAGAAGATGCATCACGGGCTCGAGAGTTGGGTGCCGTGGGAATTGGACTCTGTAGAACCGAGCACATGTTCTTCCAAGCAGATGCCTTGCGGGCAATGCGACAAATGCTTCTTGCCCCTAGTGAAGAAGGGCGTCGTCGTGCCCTGCAACAAATCCTTCCCTTACAACGCGAAGAGTTCAAAGAAATTTTCCGTGCGATGAATGGTCTGCCAGTCACCATTCGCCTGTTGGATCCACCGCTGCACGAGTTTTTACCCAAACGCAAAGAAAACATTGTAGCTTTGGCTGAAGACTTGGGACTTCGAGACTCCGCCCTCCAAGATCGCTTGACCCAGTTGCACGAAGTCAATCCAATGATGGGACACCGTGGTTGTCGAATTGGGGTCACCATGCCGGAAATCTACCAAACCCAAGTACGGGCGATCTTTGAAGCAGCTTGCCACTTGGCGCGTGAAAATGTGGTGGTGATGCCCGAAGTGATGATTCCATTGATTTCTACTGCCAAAGAATTGGAGATTTGCCGTTCCTATGTCGTTGAAGTGGCCGAAGAAACCATGACCCGTTTTGGATGCAACATTGATTACAAAGTGGGTACCATGATTGAATTGCCCCGTGCCTGCCTCCAAGCCAAGGCGATCGCTCGACAGGCTGAGTTCTTCTCTTTTGGTACCAATGACCTAACCCAAATGACCTATGGTTTCTCTCGAGATGACATGGGCAAGTTTCTCCCCTTCTATCTCCAAGAAGGTATTCTCAAAGAGAACCCGCTCAGTACTTTTGATGTGGAAGGTGTTGGGGAGTTGGTCAAAATCGGAACTGAACGTGGTCGTCACGCCAATGCACGGTTGAAAATTGGTGTCTGTGGAGAACACGGTGGAGACCCCAACGGTATCCATTTCTTCCATGCCATTGGTCTTGATTATGTCTCCTGCTCTCCGTTTCGGGTTCCAGTAGCACGATTAGCCGCAGCACAGGCAGCACTTGTGGAGCGTACATAAATGCTATTTTGGTTACTGGGATGCACAATTTCCAAACCCCTACCCAATCTGGGGGATTGTGCCACCTATTCTTCGGATGGGTATGACTATGGTACGATTGGAATTGGAACCTGTATTGCAGGGGCTACGGACTTAGCATTTCGTACAGATGAGAATGGTGAACTGTACCTGTTGGTCAGCAATGCCAACCCCTACGTCAATTTCGATGGTGGTTCGCTGTTGAGTATTCCGTGGCGCAATGTGAATACCGACACACCACGTCTGTTGAGTCATCAATTGGAAACTAATGTCCTTGCTCTACCTGACTTTGCTGGCAATATGGCTTTTACAGCGGATGAGATTGCAATGGTCACAGTGCGTTACTCGGAAGACTCACGCACCCGTACTGATGCCGATGACATCCATTTAATCGATCTGTCCGATCCATCTTCGCCCACTTGGTCAACCAGAGGCACTAACGGTGGACATCTGATTGAAGTATCCAGTGACCCTGTTGATATTGCGATTGATCAGAGCACAGGCATGGCCTTTGTAGGGAATCGAACCAGTCATGATATCAGTATCATCAACAGTACTCGTGATCCGATGTTGGTGATTCCACCGTGGCCCTTGGAAGTACTTGGTGAAGCACAATTTGTCGATGCCGACAGTTCTGGTTCTTTGGCCAGTCTCAGTCGCTTGGAAACCTTAGACACCTTCTATGCTGATACCCTCGACAGTGAGGAAATTGCAGACTTAGCCAATCTCACCGACGACTACTGGACTTTGGATTGGCTGGAAGGAACTTGGGATCTTTGGCTTCCTCAAACCACAGATAATGGCTATCAACGCTTTAACAGCATCGATGCTCGAAACCTCAGTGCCCAAGGGATTGGCGACGAGTTCTCACAAATCGAAAGTTTGTTGGGACAATCTGTGACCGACCTCTTTATTTGGGGTGCCGAAGCCTATTTCGTTTTGGAAGGACAAGACAGTGTTGCCTCTGCCAATTGGAATGCCGCAAACTATGAATGGGTACTGCGAGACACTTCCACCTTATCAGCCGATGGACTTTCTTTGTCCTCCCCCAGTGTAGTGGTGGTCGATGAGACACTTTGGATGGTGGTCTTGGTAACTGAAAGATTAGAAGATGGCACTGAAGATCGTTGGATCGCCTCAGCCACACAAGATGCTGGTGGAAACTGGCGTTTACAGGACCGCTTGGTTTCGGTTGATGATGGCACACTACTGGATACCACCGTCGTCGAAGAGTTTGGTATCGGTCAATGGCGCATCTTTGCCACCGTTGAAACCGATTTGGGCACTGAAATCAGGCAGTGGAGAAGCAACGACTGGTCTACATGGACGCCGGCCACAACGATTGCCGATGATCTCTTGGACATTGGTGCACCGGTCGTTTCTGAGGAATCTGATCGTTTTCGAATGTGGTACGCGATAGGCACTGAAAACATTTGGGACATCGCCTATGCAGAAAGCATTGATGGAGAATACTGGGAGTCTTTTGGGATTGTCAGTTCCCTATCATTGGAGAGTGACAGGCCACCACGGATTGGTTTACAAGCCACACCGATCTCCTCTTTTCGCTTGGAAGGTGAATCTGCTGGCTACCAAGGTACTGTTGAGGTTGGTGAAACCGCCGTACTCGACACCCAAGGTTGGGCTTTAACCGTAGCGACTGGACAGTGGTTGGACACCGATCAATTTGGTGCCAACTCTGCTGATGGACTTTATATCGCCGATCAAATTGACAACACCTTTGTCATCGCCATGACCGATGCCGGTAGAGCCAGTCGCATTGGCTTCCTCGATGAAACAGGCAATCAAGGTATTTGGATTGAACCGACAGATGATGTCACTTCGGTCGAATCACCTGTGGTGTGGCAAGACAATATCGGATGGAACCTCGCCTATACCGAAGTCCGCGACAACCAATATAAAATTGTACAACGCACCAGCAGTGATGGTGAAACCTGGTCTGATGCCACAGTTATTCTAGAACCCCATGATGACTGGGCAAGCGTTCAAGTTCAACCATCTGATTGGTTGTTGGTCGACGATGTTCCGACTCTTCTCTACGCTGGTTTTGACGACAGCACTTGGTCCATTGGGGTGGCAACCTTCACCGATGGTACATGGACCACCAGTGATACACCGTGGTTTGATCTAGGTCGACCAGGTTCTTGGGATGACTCAGGCGTGCGCGATGCCAAGATACAGATGGAAAATGACACCTATCGATTGTGGTATGCAGGATTCGATGGTGACCAGTGGAGGATTGGCTCGAGTACCAGTACCTCACTTGAGATTGGAGCAACTTGGACTCGGTCAGAAACCGCAACCCTTGACAATGGTTGGTTTCATGCCGATGGTGTTCAACATCCACTGCCCAGTTACGAAGATGGTCAATGGTTCTTGTACTATGCTGGTTTCATGGATACTGTTGCCCGTGTTGGACAGGCTATCGGTTCTGCCCCTACGGCCATGCGTCCAATCTATCGCTACCCAACACTGGGTGACCAAATCTATTTTGAAACCCAAAAAGGGGATGCCGAAGGCAATACCATCCCACTGGAAACCAGTGTCACTGACACCACCACGTTTGGTATTGGTCTCACCGACATTTCCATCGATAGCGAACGTGGCTTTCTCTATGCTTCAAGCAAACTGATGCCCCATGTCTCGGTCATTGACATTCGAGATGATTCCCAAGGCGATTTTGTGGATCGCAATTATTTGGATGAAGAAGCCCGTTTAATTCTTCCAACCTCCATGGGGTCTGCTGGTTTCCGACAAGTATTACCTCACCCTGATGGTCAACACATTTTAGCAATCGGTGACTCTCCAGAAGCAGTCTACATCATTGACATGACAGAGGTTGTTGATGATGCACAAACCGATCGGTTGTATGACTTGCAAAGCAGTTGGCTACCCTTGCCTGTCGGTGGTGAAGACGATGCTGGGGAACGAACCCGTACCAGTATGGGTCCCGGTACCATGTTGATAGATGAGGTACACAATCGCTTGTTTGTCAGCAATTTCAATGCCAACTCAATTAGTGTTTTTGATTTGTCCGTCCAAAATGGTGTGCAAATTGCCGAAATCGATACTTGGGGAGAAAATCCCTACGCGATGGCTTTGACTCCGGATGCCGGTACAC
>CAKZLX010000696.1 GCA_937127265.1 uncultured Pseudomonadota bacterium | reverse complement strand
CAACTGTAAAACACTGCTTTGACTCAGCACATGATGCTGTAGATTTTGTTTTCGTAGCCGGCTCTTAAAATGGTGCAATGGAAGGAAAAATCTCGGATGGTGCGGATGGTACCGTCTTGGGTTCATTCACTGGAACAACTGGTAGTAGTTTCTCTGGCACAACAGCAACCTTAGACTTCTCAGATGGAATGTCTTATGAAGATACCGAAACATTCTTAACCATGGATCCAAGTACACTAGGCGTGACTATTGGCTTGCCCGTTGGTTCTGACTGTGATGATGCTGATGCTTCTACCTTCGGTGATAATGACGGTGACGGTGCAACTTACTGTACCACTGACTGTGATGATTCTGATCCCGCCTTGAACGCTGACGATCTTGACGGTGACGGATTCAGCACTTGTGATGGTGACTGTAGCGAGGACACTGCTGATGCTGACGGTGACGGTGTGGCTGATGGTGCCGCCTTCAATCCAGGTGTGGAAGAAGTCTACTATGACGGTATCGACCAAAACTGTGACGGTTGGTCTGACTATGATGCCGATATGGACGGTGACGAAGCCATGGAGTTCGACGATGGTACTGGTACTATGGTTGCTTGGACTGGTAACGACTGTAACGATGACAACGACAACTACTTGTCATTGGCAATGGAAGCAGATCCAACGGCTTGCTACTATGACTCTGATGGTGATGGATACGGGGACGATACTCCTTCTTCAACTGCAGAAGGCTATGGTGTAATTGCTGGTACGGACTGCTACGACTTCAGTGACGTAACCTACCCAGGTGCTGCCTACATGGAAGACGATGTGGATGGCGACGGTATGACTGACTGTACCCGTGACGAAGACGGTGACGGTTGGGGTGACATGAGTCCATCTTCATACTACAACGCCATGGCTGGTACTGACTGTGATGACGACGATGCCATGTTGGCGCCAGACTTAGATGCTGATGCTGACGGTGTATTCTCTTGTGACGACTGTGACGATATGGATGCTACCCTTCAAGGTGGTATGGTCTATGACGACATGGACGGTGATGGAGAAGGTGACATCGACGACATGGGTACCTTGGTTTGTGACTTGACTGATCTTGATTCTGATGATGATGGTACTGATGACTTGGCACTGACCAACTGGGACTGTGACGACGCTGATGCGACCACCATGGGTGATGACGATGGTGACGGTTTCTACTCTTGTGTAGATGACTGTGACGATACTGATGAATTCACTTACCCTGGTGCTGCATTCAACGACTCCTTGACTGAATGTCTGACTGACGCTGATGGTGACGGTTATGGCTACGGATACAACAATGGTTGCTACACATTCGATCTCGCTGATACTTACGGCGACGGATGGAATGGTGGCATGAACATCGAAGTATTTGCTGATGGTGTTTCTGTAGGAACTGCGACTGTAACTAGTGCAGCTGCAGCTGACGAAATCGTCAGCACTGAAATCTGTGCTGCGGATGGCGCCACTGTTGAGTTTGTATTTAATTCAGGTACGTATGCTGAAGAGGCAACCGGTACAATCTATGACACTGATGGTACAACTGTTCTTGGATCTTTCACTGGAACGGGTGGTTGGAGTTCATCAAGTCAAACCTTGGACTTTGCAAGTGGTACGTCTTACGCCGATGGCGAAGTATTCTACACCGGTACAACTGTTGGTACAAATGCCGCTGGTGGTTCTGACTCTGACGATTCTGATGCCTCTGTTTGGTAATCAACCGTTGCCTTTCTGGTCTTGATTCCTAGAATCGACCAGCACAACAAGCCCATGCATTTCGATGTGTGGGTTTCGTTGTTTTTTGGTTACAGATACTGATAAACAATGTGGAGAATACATGCCCAAAACAATCTGGATTGATGCCGATGCCCTGCCCACCAAAAATCGTGAGATCTTACTCAAAGCGATATTAAAACACAATATTCCTACCTACTTTGTGGCCAATCGTTGGCTGGAATTACCACGTCGAAAATGCCTCAAGATGAAGGTGGTTTCTCAGGGGTTTGATAAAGCAGACGAGTGGATTGTTGAACAATGTGGCGAAGGCGATTTGATCATCACCTCGGATATTCCACTGGCAGACGATGCCATTGCCAAAGGTGGGAGTGTGCTGACCCCTCGTGGGCGAGAACTGAACACCAACAACATCAAACCTGCCGTGGAAGCCCGAAATCGACGTGAAGATGCCCGCAATGCTGGTTTGTTAGAGAATATGGGTGGTGGACCTGCACCCATTGGACAACGCGACATCCAACAGTTTGCCAACGCCCTCGATCGCTGGATACGTCGTTATTGACCCACCCACTGTTCCTATCACACTCCTCCCTACCCTCCTTATGAGAACAATATGTCCCTTCGAATCCACCGTAGTCCCATTTTACACTTCCTATCCAACCCCACTAAATCAGACACTGTAGCCTCAACGTACCAGTATATTGAAGATGGTGGACTGGTTGTTGAAGATGGATATGTTGTGGGCTGCCTACCGTTTACAGAAGCCCAACACACCTACCCACAAGCAGAGATACTGCAACACAGCAATGCCTTGTTGATGCCAGGTTTTGTCGACACCCATATCCACTATCCACAAACGGAAATGATTGCCGCCTACGGAGAACAACTGTTGGAATGGTTAAACACCTATACTTTTCCCACGGAGCAACGATTTACCGATCCTGAACACGCGCAACGAATCGCCAAAATCTTTCTGGATGAGTTGCTCCGAGCCGGTACGACCAGTGCACTGGTATTTGCCACCGTACACCCCACCTCGGTTGATGCTTTGTTTACTGAAGCCGCTGAACGAAACCTGCGACTGATCGCTGGAAAGGTGATGATGGATCGTCATTGTCCAGATGCCTTACAAGACACTGCCCAACAGTCGTATGAAGAATCCAAAGCCTTGATTGCCCGTTGGCACAACCATGGTCGTCTACAATATGCGGTCACACCTCGCTTTGCCCCTACCTCCACCAGAGCGCAGCTCGACAAAGCCGGTCAATTGCTCCAAGAACACCCCTCGGTCTATTTGCATACCCACCTCTCTGAAAACAAAGCCGAGGTGGCTTGGGTGCAGTCCTTGTTTCCTGAAAGCACCGGCTATCTTGATGTCTATGACCAATCGAACCTCTTGGGTCGGCGATCCATCTTTGCCCATGCCATTCACCTTGAGGACAGCGAATGGACACGCCTTGCCGAAACCCAATCTGGGATTGCCTTTTGTCCAACCTCCAATCTATTTTTGGGCAGTGGACTGTTTGATTTACAACGGGCAAACCAAGAAGATGTACGGGTCGGGCTGGGAACTGACATTGGTGCCGGCACCTCCTTTTCGATACTGGAAACCATCAACGAGGCTTACAAAGTACAGCAACTTCGTGGAGATTCATTGTCTCCATTCCACAGTCTGTATTTGGCAACCCTTGGTGGTGCAGAAACCCTAGACCTATCGGAAAAGATTGGCAATTTTGAAACAGGAAAAGAAGCCGATTTTATCATTCTCGATCGTGCCGCCACTCCGTTGTTGGACTTTCGATTGCAGCAGTGCACCTCTCTGTTTGAAGAACTGTTTGTGTTTTCAATGCTTGGAGACGATCGTTGCATCCGAGAAACTTGGGTGATGGGCGAACGGGCACATCAACGCTGAGCCGCTAATATTTGATCACGCACCTGCAACAATTGCGCGGTAATTGACACCGCAATTTCCACGGGGTGATTGCCTCCGATCGGCAGTCCAATCGGTGAATGTAACGCTGCTGCCCATTGCTTGGACACTCCGAGATCAAGAAGCTGCTTGCGGGTCCGAATTGCTTTGACGCTAGAACCAATCATGCCCACATAGGGAAAAGGTTGCCCACTGTTGTACAACGCTTCTAATATTGGCAGGTCGTAATGATGTCCTTGGGTCATGACCACCACAAAAGCCTCCCTTGGCACCATCGACACTGCTGTTGTGGGAGAAGATTCGCAGATCAAGGCTACATTGTTGGCATTCGGCAACCGATCCAACCACGCTTGTCGATCGTCAATACAAGTGATTTGGGCATCGAGTTGCGCCAACAACGGTACCAGTGCTTGCGCAACATGACCGGCGCCAAACACCGCAATCGACCATGGGGAAAGAAAGCCTCCTTCAAAAAAAAGGGTCACTTCCCCACCACAGGTCATCCCAATATCGGTTTGAAGATTCCAAGTACACAACGCATGAGCACGACGGTCGGCAATCATCTGTTCAGCGTAGTGAATACAGGTTGCCTCCATCTGTCCACCACCGACTGTCCCACAGAGCAACCCTTGACTGGTCACGATCATCTTGGCGCCAATATCTTGAGGTGCCCCACCACGTACGGCTATCAAGGTCACCAAAACGTGTGGTGTGTGTGCACGCATACAGTCTTGCAACTGCGCATAGAGGTCAAGTGGTTTCATCAGTCTGCGGTATCCATATCAAGCATTTTGGTCAGACGTTCACAGTCAATGTGACACCAAGAAGTAACAGACTCCAATCAACAGTCAATGTTCAAATACTTAGTGTCTGGTCACACCCACATAAACCAGATGGTGACAATCAAATACAGACTTTTATCGTAATGAATTAAAACCAGAGAATGTCAACCTTTACCACAACCAATTACATTTTGTACAATGGTTAATTTTATCAACTGCGGAGATATCATGCGTTATCTATGGCTATCCTTTCCTCTATTTGTACTGGCTTGTGGTGAAGAAGAAAAGGACACTGATGTCATCGATACCGATGTTGTGGAAACCGAGGTCGACAACGATGGTGATGGTTTCACTGCCGATGTGGACTGTGATGATGACAATGCCGATATCAACCCCGAAGCCACGGAGGCTTGCGACACCATTGACAATGACTGTGATGGTCTGACCGATGATGAAGATGATTCGATTGACCTCTCCACCGGCTCCGTTTTCTATGCGGATACTGATGCCGACGGGTTTGGAGATGCCAACAGTGAAATCACAGCCTGTCAGTTGCCCGAAGAAGGAGCGGTTGACAATATGGATGATTGTGATGATACCAACGCCGATATCAACCCAGAAGCCAATGAAGTCTGTGATGGACTGGACAACAATTGCAACAACCTGATCGACGATGAAGACGACACTTTAGACCTAGCCAGTATTGAAGTGGTCTACGTTGATATGGACGCTGATGGATACGGTGATGCCAACGGTGCCCTCACCGCCTGCGAACTGCCATTTGGAGAGTATGCCAACAATGGTGATGATTGTGACGATAACGATGCCAACACCTTTCCAAACGCCCCAGAAATCTGCGATGGTATCCCCAATTCCTGTGGAACAGAACTTGACACCGATGAAACCGACAACGATGGTGATGGATACGTCGAATGTTCCATTGTGGAGACCGGTTGGATGGGTGACACCGCCATCATCGGTGGGGATGACTGTGATGATGACAACGTTGATTTTCATGTGGTTCAAAACTGGTATTTTGACGATGACGGCGATGGCTTTGGAGATGACAGCACCTTGTTTCTAACCTGTGTTCCACCACCCAACGGCTACGTCTTACAAGGAATGGACTGTGATGATAGCAACGCCGACACCTACCCCGGGGCCATGGAAATCTGCGATGGCGTATTCAATGATTGTACTGACATATCCTATTCGGCAACTGGCGCTCCTGCTCACGAAACCGACAACGATGGCGATGGCTACGTCGAATGCCCCATCGATTCTAGCGGTTGGTCCGGCTCTTCGCTGGTCAATGGAGGTGATGACTGCAACGATAGCAACATTCTTCACCACCAAATTCAAGACTGGTTTTTAGATGTCGATGGCGATGGGTTTGGCAACCCCAATACCGTACTCAACATTTGTACCCCACCATCATCATCGTACACCACTGACAGCACAGACTGTAACGATAGCAACGCCGATACCTACCCCGGAGCCATGGAAATCTGTGATGGACTATCCAATGACTGTGACAACACAAATGGACTGTCCAGTGATGAAATTGATGACGATGGCGATGGATTTGTCGAGTGTATGATCGCCTTTACCGGTTGGAATGGTGTGGGCAATGTAGTCGGTGGAAACGACTGTGACGATGATCAGGCAGACATGTATCCGTTGAACATAGAAGTCTGCGACGGTTTGGACAACGATTGTGATGGAGACCTGGACGACGATGATGCCTCATGGAATCGCAGTACGGGGATTGTCAGTTACACCGATGCCGATGGGGATGGCGAGGGAGATGCCAGCAGTATGATAGAATCATGCCTCCAACCCAGCGGAACTGTACTCAACGACACCGATTGTGATGATGGGGATGCATCTCGGAACAACAGTGACCTCGATCAAGATGGACTGACCTCTTGTGGAGAAGATACAACTGGGGATGGTAGCATCGACACGATTGACTGTGATGATACAAATGGTATGGTCGGAGCCACCGACAACGATAGCGATGGCTTTGTAGCCTGCATCGATGACTGTGATGATAATGATGCCTCCATCAACCCAATTGATAATGACGGAGATAGGCTATCCACCTGTGATGGAGATTGCGACGACAGCAATAGCAGTGTTGGAATAGAAGACAACGATGGTGATGGATTCTCGGCTTGTATCAACGACTGTGATGACAACAACGCCAATACCTACCCTGGTGCCGCCTATAATGAGTCTGACCCTACGCTCTGCTTGGAAGATGCGGATGGCGACGGCTACGGAAATTACATGGGTTTCAACACTGTTACCTGTATCGACTTTGAACTGTATGATTCTTATGGCGATGGCTGGAACGGCAACGAGATTGACGTCTATGAAGATGGGGCACTCACTGGCACCTATGCCAATGAAAATCTCGATGGGGTCACTAACAACACAGCCACCGGTGGAGAAACAACCACCGACCAACACTGTCTTTCCAGTTCGACTGTCTTGGTCGAATTGGTCTTTATTGATGGCCAATACAACACGGAAGTCGAGTTCACACTGTACAATGCTTCCGATGATAGTGTGCTAGGATTCGGTGAGGGAGCAGGAACAACCGATCTCATCTGGGAAGGGACCACCTTCATCGATGGCGAGACATTTTTCTCTTTTGATCCCAATGCCCTACCGGTCATGACAGGTGGAACAGATTGTGATGACACCGACGGCACTTACCATGGAGACGATGACGGTGATGGACACGCAGCCTGTTTGGATGATTGTGATGACACCGATGCCTCCTTAAATCCAAGTGTTGACGATGATGGCGATGGTTTCTCTGCGGATGTCGACTGTGATGACAGCAATCCGGAAGTGAACCCCGATGCTGCAGAAATTCCCGGAGATGGCATTGACCAGAATTGTGACGGGTTGGATGAAATTGCGCCAGTTGAGTGTGCCGATTTTGAATTGTTGGATTGTAACGATGCCTGTGTACCGACTTCGTGGTTGGGAGACGGATTCTGTGACGATGGTGCGTATGAGTA
>CAKZLX010000695.1 GCA_937127265.1 uncultured Pseudomonadota bacterium | reverse complement strand
TCACATCAAGATTCTCAAGGACGACAAGCCATCGCGCGTCTGCCAAATGTGTTACTCGGCGCTGAAGACGGGAAAGAAGATGACTATGCGCCGAGGTTCTACTTTGTCAGTGAGAGTGGTCTCTTCGTCCGAGGAAGATACCTCAAAGCTCTTCAAGGTGCCCAGTGGGAACCAAGACGCTGGTGCAAAGGGGGAGCGTGACGGCGAGGGGCAGTCGAAAGACCATCAGCGCGCAGGCAGCCTGCACTGCGTGCGTAGGAGCATGGGTGAGGGTGCCATGATGGAAGCTTTGGTAGAAGAGGGGCTCATGCTTGCCATCGGTGAGCAGAAGGGGGATAGGCAAAGCACCATGTTGCGCACATTGGAAATCATGGAGCGTGCCGGCGATAGCAGTAGACCACCGTCAACGTCATTAAGCAGTGTGTTTGGGAACGCAAGGGGATAGAGGTATTTGTGAAAGTAGGCGTACATTCATGCATCGTTTAATTTGGTGTATTCAAGGGATGCCTACTTGATCGCACAGTCTCGCTCTTCTTGGTTGTCTATTCATGGGATGCACATCATGAGTGAGTCTATTCCTTCACCTCGTCCATCTTGATTGAAGTCAGCGGCTCCAGTAAACCCATCAAACTCAGCATCTACTGTACAAGAAATGTTCATGGTGGCATCATAAATCGTGCGACCGGCCAACACTTCTTGGGTCCCGTCACCATCCATATCCAAAGCAACAGAATGAAAGCCGATCTCTGCATAAGCACGATTGCGACCTTGATCCCCTTCACCAATCGCCAATGTTTCCCCAGTTTCTCCGTCAAGCACCATCGCACCCACCAACACTTCCACCGTTCCGTCGCCTGTCAGATCGGTTAAAAATGGGGCGTGTCCACCACAACCTTCTTCGACAACGCCTCCGACCCACTCGATTTGCATCATCGGATTCATGGCAACCACCCGACATTCCACTGGTGGTCCACAAGTACAATCTCCAGGGCCGCCGGGACCGCCACCTGTGCCTTGCCCACCTTGCCCAGCACCGGATGGATTTTGATTGGGAGGAGGTGGTGCTATTGGATTGTCGCTCGGTTCTACTGGCTCTTCACCACCACCAGAGTCATCGGCAGGCTCTGCTGGTTCAGGTAATGGCTCGGAAGTATCAACCCCCGTATCGACGATTTCCTCGATAGTTTCGTAGACTTCGGCTAAGAAAACGATTTCGGGTGCGCCATCAACGTCTACATCACCCAAAGCCACGTTGGAATATCGATATGGATGAACGGTATAGTTGTCGAGGGTGGCCATCTCGATAGCATCGATCATACTGCCATCAGCACCCTTAAGAATACGAATGACACCATGTTTATCTTCGTGAAAACCAGCATCATCGGTGATGACTACAATATCAGGATCATCGGATTGGTTGATCAGACCATCGCCATTGTCATCGGTGAGCTGCCCAACCACAGGCGCCATCACACACTGACCCCACTCCACATAATCGTCGTATTCTTGCTTTTCCCACTCCAAAGTCACATCCAGCACACCGGTGGTTTGCTCTTGGTAGCAGACTTCTTCTTGGTTGAGAGCCACTTCTAAATCCCAAACACCACTGCATTCCTCAAAAGTTTCCACGATGGTATCATCACCTTCCGTTGGTGAAGTAGCCGTATCTTCAGGAAGATTAGGGTCTTTCTTTTCTGCGAAATTATAATCCACGCAACTAATAAGGAGAGCAAGTATCATATACATTACCGTAGTCTATTTTTTCTCGTCAAGATGTCAAAAAATGACACGCCAAGTAACATCTTACATTGGTCGGCGAGCCTTAGTCTACTGCTGTTTGACATGTTCTCTACCGATGAACGGAAGTGAGTAATGCTGACACTTCATCGTCTGGTGCCATCCAACCATCGAGCATTTTATCCCCATCAAACAAAAAACGTCCATAAAAACGTTTACCAGCAATCATCGTGGGAAGCCAATGAATGTCATCTTCCCACATCTCCTCATAAGGAATCGCATCCAAATTATACCAAATCGGTGTTGCCTCATCGGTTTCAGTTGGCGTTCCAGTGAATTGAGTACCGGTAAAGACAATCAAGTGAAAGCAATAGCCATCGGTAAACTGAAAGTCAACCTCCCCTGCATAGGTAGGATCAGACACCTCAATGCATAGTTCTTCTCGCATCTCTCGTACAGCGCACTGGCGTTCTGTTTCACCTGCTTCCAAACGCCCGCCGGCAGCATTGATCTTTCCCGCTCCCAGACCACGTTTTTTACGGATCAACAGCATCTTGTCTTCTTGGATTACAAAAAGCAAGGTGGCAGACTGTAGAGGTTCCCAGACTGTCCAGTCTATCTCGGACAAAGAGGTTAATGTAGCGGCTTCTTCTTTGGATATAATCGGCATCGGTTTCTCCTTTGTATAATTAACAGATTGATAGAGAAAGTCGACCTAGCAACATGGCGATACACTACGTATATTGGTATTGGTACCCATCGCTCTTTGGGTGGTACTGTTTAGCACAGAGTTTATTCAGCAACAGTATCCTCTGATTCACCTGTATCATCAGACTCTTCGGTTTCACCAGTATCATCATGGTCATCCGCATCGGTGTCGTCCTGGTCATCATCTTGCACTTCGCCCTCTGCATAGCCAAACAACGGCTCGTACTCATCCACCCTACCGTTTTGGTTTTGATCGAGCCAAGCTGTAGATTGTGTTTGCAATATTTGTTGGGGGTCAGTATCGAGCAGCCAGTCGGTATCTCCCAAATAAAAGATAACCGATATTCCCGACAAACTCTCTTGTAAAGAAAACTCGATCAATGGGTTCTCAAAATTAAAGACGACATCGACACCCTCATAAACACAATCAAGACGCCAAGAAGACATTTGTAACGAAAGTTTATCGGCCTCGATAATCGGAAATTTCACGCCTTCAGTCAACAAGTCTGTACTTGGATTTTCAGTGGTGTACACCACCCCACCAGTTGCATCCAACAACTGAATCTGTGAAATAGGGATTGTCGGTGTTGTACAGGACATTCCACTGGTGGTTACCAACTGTCCCTTTCCCCCTCCAGCATTACCAACCAAGGTGCCATCATATCGGACATCGGTGCGACAACCATTGAGTACCAGCAAACCAATCAACCACATTCGTTTCTCCCTAATTTTTGCAATGGAAAGACATGCAAACCGAGTTGCACTGTAACGTTTTTGGCTTCTTCTGTCCCATCACACATATCCAGTAATCGAGCCGCCATCTGGTTCAGTTCTTCTTTCAAGACCGGTAACATCGACTCCGGAATGGAAACCGTTACTCCCAACATGTGCCGTTCATTCTCAGCATGTCGATCAATCGACTCCTTAGCCAGTTGCAACATCTGCTGATGGTAATTGTGAACCGCTAACCCTGTCACTTGATTGGGGGTGGTAATTGAGACATCCGAAACCGTATGTGAACCATCTTCGGCAATCGTCAAAAATCCCAACCGTTGGAGAGTTTGCAAAGCCTCAGTGATGTCAGATTCTGACACCACAGGATCTAAGTGGGCAGCAATCCACTCCACTGTCGGTTGAAAATCTTCACACAAGGCCATTTCACGAATCGTTGGATAATACCATTTCGATAAATACTGATATTGCTCTCCTTCCAAGGACTGGGAAAAGTGTATCCTGCGGGTACTTGAAATACGGTCAAAAGCCTCTTTTCGTGCCTCTAAACTACTCGCTTGTTCAAAGATCACCAAATCACGAAAATATCGTTCTTCATCAGTCGAGAGTTTCATCAACGTCACCAAGCGTTCTTCTTGGTCTTCCGTCAACGTTCTGCGTCCCGTTGTAATATCCCGAAAAAACGAGGGGGATTTTTGATGGCATAAACGAGAGATCATTCGATGACTGAAATTGGCGTTGGCTTCTTTTTTCAATTGATACCAAGCGTCCAACCAAGTCCGAAATGACAAATGCTCGTAAATGTTCATCAAAAATCTCCACGGTCAACGATTAGTTTGGTGTAGAGGTATCCTCATCGGCACCAGTATCATCATCATCGTCAGCATAATCTGAAATCACCAGAGAAACGTCCTTAGTGATCTCATCAACCTCAATTTTAAACTCAAAATAATAATCTGTTTGATCCGATTCTCCATTTACCCATTGGAATCGAATTCTCTCATTAGTTTTCTTCTGGATCAATTTGGCTTGCTCCTCACTATCGTCCCATATAAAGTCAAAAATTTCACCCCTGGAATTGACGTTATCGGCAAACCACTCTGATAAACCAGAGGGAGTGGACAGATACTGAAATAGCAACTGAGGGGAGGCGTGAAAATCGTACTCAACGGAAAAGAAAGTCTTTTTACTCATTCAGGCTGTTTTGTTGGTAATATATATAAAAAAAACATAGGTAAAATCTAAAGTTCTTATTTTTTTAAATGTCAGAGGGTTCCTAAAAATTTTAGTTATTATATTTGCGCATCAAAATGGCGAGGTAGCTCAGCCGGTTAGAGCGTCGGATTCATAACCCGGAGGTCGGGAGTTCAAGTCTCCCTCTCGCT
>CAKZLX010000694.1 GCA_937127265.1 uncultured Pseudomonadota bacterium | reverse complement strand
ATACACCAGAACACGGTTTGGATGACGAACCCACCAAAACCTGTTGTGGTTTGGACGATGTCAATGATTGTCGCCGAGTGGCGGAGAAATTGGGAATTCCATTTTATGTGATGGATCTACGTCAAGCCTTCAAAAAAGCAGTGCAAGACGATTTTGTGAACAACTATGTCAAAGGGTGGACGCCCAATCCTTGTATTCAATGCAATGGTGTCTTGAAGTTTCAGGTGTTGTTACAACGCACTCAGGCTTTGGGGGCTGAATATTTAGCCACCGGTCACTATGCCCAAATCACCGATGACAACTGTTTACAAATGGCGATTGATCAAAACAAAGATCAATCCTACTTTTTGTTTCCAATCCGTCCAAAAGTACTCAACAAAATCCTCTTTCCACTAGGGGGTATGACCAAGGCAGAAGTTCGTGAACACGCCAAACGATTGGGCTTGGTGACCGCCTCAAAACCCGAGAGTCAAGATATCTGTTTCTTACCAAATGGAAACCACGGACAGTTTGTCGAAGACAATGTTGAAGATAAAGAAGGCGCCGGGAATATTGTGGATACGGATGGCAATGTAGTCGGTAAACACGAAGGGTATTGGAAATATACTGTAGGACAGCGTCGAGGTCTCGGGGTCGCTATGGGGAAGCCTGTTTATGTGGTGGACATTGATGCAGACAAAAGAGAAGTGGTGGTTGGTGAAAATGATGCCTTGTTAACGACGGGATTGGTGGCAGGAAGTATGAATTGGTTTCGTCAACCACGAGAGAATGAACCAATTTTAGCCCGAATTCGGCATAGAGGTGCCTTACATCCTTGTACAGTGGAACCAGCAGAAAAAGAAGGGCAGTGGACAGTTCGTTTTACCACACCGGCTCGCGCAGTTGCCCCAGGACAAGCGGTGGTAATTTATAGTGGTGAAGGCAAAGCCGATGAACGGATTGTGATCGGTGGCGGTTGGATTCGTCGGCGTTTGTAATGCAATTGTATTATGATTTGAGCGAGCCCATCTTTGTGGAAGCACTGACTCATCGTTCCTATGTAAAAGAGTATCCAGAATCTGGGGACCACAATGAGAGATTGGAGTTCTTGGGGGATGCTGTTTTACAACTGTGTATCACCGATTTGTTGATGTCTTTATTCCCTGATTGTCGTGAGGGGGATTGGACACGGATGCGACATTTGTTGGTTGACACCGTTACTTTAGCAGAACTTGCCCGTGAATTAAACTTACCGACTGTTGTTCGCCTAGGCAGAGGAGAACGCCGTGATGGTGGAGGCAACAAAGACAAATTGTTAGCCGATGTGGTGGAGGCATTGCTGGGTGCCACCTATCAAACCAAGGGATTGGAGACTTGTCAACAAATCGTCGCCTATCATTTTACAAGTCGCGCCCATCAGGTTCGTTATTTTGTACCCGCCAAGCAGCAGTTGATGGAGTGGTGTCAAACACAATATAAAACAACACCGATCTATAAAGTGCAACGCAAAGAAGGACCGGCACATGACAGCACTTTCTATGTGGACGTGTATATTCAAGATGTTTGTATGGCAACAGGAAGTGGTTCCAGTAAAAAAAGCGCCACCAATGATGCCGCTGTGGCAGCCGTGAAACGATTGCGCCAAGAGGGTGCGATGGAGTGAGGGATCGGTTAGACTGTGCTGTAATTTTCCCCTTTGCAGAGTATCGCATGTCAAATCAAGAAACACCCATGACCGAATCAATAGACGCGACCGAACCAACCAAACATTCTGGTTTTGTTGGGTTGGTGGGTTTACCCAATGCTGGAAAGAGTACCCTGATGAATGGTGCGCTTCAAGTTAAACTGTCGATTGTCTCCAATAAACCCCAAACCACTCGGAATCGTATTTTAGGTGTCTTGAACGCTCCCAATCTACAGGTTGCCCTGGTCGATACACCGGGAATACATCGAGCACGTGGTCGAATGCACAGTACGATGGTTCAAGCCGCCAAAGACACCATCGGCGAGGTGGATGCTGCCTGTTGGGTGGTTGATGCTTCTTGGTTGATTAAGAAAGGTCAAGTCATGCCCGCCGAAACCATTTTTTCCAAAGGGTTGAAGTACATGGCCAATCTGTTGGAAAAGGAAAAGAACTTGGTGGTTGTTTTAAACAAGATTGATCTCTTTCCGAAACACCTCTTGCTTCCGCTGATGGCGATTTTTCAAGAGCGTCTCCCACAAGCACATTTGGTACCGTTGTCCGCCAAAAACAAAGACGGATTGGAGGTATTGTTTGAGGTGTTCAAACAAGTGCTTCCAGAAGGTGAACCTCTATATCCAGATGATGTATTGACCGATCAAACAGAACGTTTTTTGGCGGCGGAACGTATTCGTGAGAAGGTATTTTTACTGACCAATCAAGAGGTGCCATACAGTGTGGCAGTAGAAATCCAAGGCTTCAAAGAAACGCCAAAACGTACCGAGATTTACGCCAGGATTTGGGTGGAGAAGGAGTCTCAAAAAGGGATTTTGATCGGCAAGAAAGGGGCCAAAATTAAGATGATTGGCTCACAAGCCCGTCAAGAGTTGCAAGAGTTGTTTGGACGAAGACTCCATTTGGATCTGATTGTATCGGTTCGAGACAACTGGTCAAACGATCCACGACGATTACGAGAGTTGGGATTTTGATGTAAGTGTGGACATTAATTGTCCATTTAGTATAAAGTACAGTTCAAAAAGTGTATAAGAGGTAGGAATGATTCCTGTTGTTGCCATTGTTGGTCGACCAAATGTCGGCAAATCTACGTTGTTTAATCGTTTTATCGGATATCGCAAAGCCATTGTGGACGACCGTCCCGGTGTCACACGCGATCGCAATTACGGAGAAGGCTCATTTTTGGGTCAGAAGTTTTTGTTTATCGATACCGGTGGTTTTGAACCCCAGCCAGATTCTGATTTGTTTGCTGAAATGCGTCGGCAA
>CAKZLX010000693.1 GCA_937127265.1 uncultured Pseudomonadota bacterium | reverse complement strand
TTAACGTGTCATAGAGGGATTGGCTTTTGGCAAAGTCAGGGTGACGTATTTGGATGTGTCCCAATCGATGAGTGACCATTACATCGTAAAAAGCCTGATAAAATCCGTCATTGATGCCAATCATCGCCATACACAAGGCAACCGAAATTGACATCGCCAGTCCAGTAATCAACGACCGTCGTTTGTTTCGTAGGATATTGCGCCAAGCCACCGTGGCATAAAATTTCATCGGATTATTCTGCGGAATAGGCCAACAGTTTATCGATGCCTTGAATGGGGCCTGAGTGTGAAAAGACAATCCACTCGATCTGCTCGCTGTAAGGTTCGATATCGACTGTTAGTTGTTCAAGTGAGGCTTTGGCTTGTTCCCAGTCCTCGGCAAAGCGCTTACCACCAACTTCAATGTCTCCGTCTTTGTTTGATTGTGCAGAGCCTCCCATGATCAGTACTTCGCCAACCAGTACCGCCACATTTCCCGATGTATGTCCAGGAACGGCAAAGGGCAAGAAGGAAACACCTTCCAGAACCACTTCGTTTCCAGCCTCGAATGTTTCAATGGCGGTGATACCTTCGGCTTCCAATAAGGACTTGTCTTGGCTATTCACGTGAAAGGTGGCATTGGTAAAGTTGGCGTGTGAACCGATGTGGTCACCATGACCGTGGGTAATGAAAACGTGATCGATATTCTCAATCGAGGCTTCCTTTTCGGTCAAGAAATCCACCAGTGGCTCGGTGTTTTTGTTGAAACCGGTGTCGATGACCACCCATCGTCTCTCTCCATCTACTTCATTTTCAATCACAAAGTTGGAGGTGAAGGAATCTTTGAGTTGGGTAATGTTTCCATGACTCCAACGGTCTTCAATCGGAGCAATCGAGCAAGCAAGGGCAGAAAAAAAGAACAACATCTGACATCCATAAGTATGAGTTTTATTTCCTATAGAGTAAATCTGTGTTCAGAAAAGAGGGGATTGATTATTTTTGATTGGAGATTCTTTGAAATGCGATACAATTTGTTGTGGAGGTTCTATGTATACAATGGCTTTGTTGTTTGGTTTGTCCTTTTTTGCTTGTGAAGAAAAAAGTGACGAGTTTTCTGTGTTGACTGGAAACGGAAACGAACCGTCCTCGGAAGGTCTCGGTGGTGACGTTGATGATAACGTTGATGATAACGAAGATACAGGAGACTTGGAAACGGACCCAGTCGATGAACCCAGTGATGAGAACACGGATAACGTCATGACCGAAGATGACTGTATTCCTGCGGACGATACGGTCAACGAAGACCCCAATAACCTCACCGGTCGACCAGATTGCGGATACTATGTCTATTCACAGTCTTGTACTGGGTGTCATGGTGCCGATGGGCAAGGAACACCCAGTGGTCAACAATTGGTTGGGCATATTGATGGTCATCCAGATTCGGATTTAATCAAGAGTATTGTTGAAGGTGAGGGAAGTATGCCGGCGTACGATATGCTTCATCCCCAATCGGTTGCAGATGTGGTTGCTTACATGCGTCGTGAGTTCTCACAATAAGACCCTTCTTCCAAGTTTGCACAATGTGACAGTTGGTTGACATCGATAATTTTCAAAAAGTGATACTTGTCTTTTTTGCCAGTGGTTCTATTGACAATTTATGCACTCAACAGCCATCACCACACCACAGTTCCTTGTCGGAAATACACCACTGGTCGAGTTGAAAGGGTTGACTAGTAATCCCAACATTCGAATCTTCGGCAAGTTAGAGTATTACAACCTCACTGGTTCCGTAAAGTCTCGAGCTGCCTCCAATATTCTGGAAACGGCTCGCCAAGAGAGACTAATTCAGCGTGGATCGGTGATTTTGGACGCATCGTCTGGGAATACAGGTATTGCCTATGCTGCTTTGGCTGCGGTACATGGGTATCAGTTGAAACTCTGTTTGCCCAGCAATGCCAATGCAGAACGAAAGGCGATGCTCAAAGCCTATGGCGCAGAGTGTATTTTTACCTCGCCTCTTGAGGGTAGTGATGGCGCCATTCGAGAAGCCCAACGGTTAGCCAAGGAAAATCCAGACTGGTTTTATTGTGACCAATACTCCAACGAAGCCAACTGGAAAGCACATTATCAAGGTACGGGACCTGAGATATGGCAGCAAACTGGGGGTGCGGTGACCCATTTCTTTTCCAGTTTGGGAACCAGTGGTACCTTTGTGGGTACATCAAAGTATCTACAAGAGATTTCTGCAAATAATGTAAAGTGCTTTGCCGTACAACCAGACTCTCCTTTTCATGGCTTGGAAGGGATGAAGCACATGGCGAGTGCCTTGGTACCGGCGATCTATGAACCAGACTTGGCTTTTGAACATTTGGAAGCACCCACCGAGGAATCCATCGAATTGATGAACCACGTAGCCAGAACCCAGGGGTTGTTGATTGGTCCCTCTTGTGCGGCGGCTTTGTTTGCAGCTTTGGAATATGCTGAAAAGGTTGAGTCGGGTACTTTTGTGGTTATCTTCCCTGATTCTGGTGAACGATATTTATCCGACGGGCACTTGTGGCTCGAACAAGACAGTTGGAGTGGAGTTTAATGCAAGTCTTAACCATCTCAAAATCGGCAATCGAAGCCTTGAAAGCCCATGCTTCAGAAGGATTTCCCAGTGAAGTTGTTGGTATTCTAGCAGGGGATTCGGACAAACATCTGGTATCAGTGGTCAAACCGTTGATCAATGAACGGGCGGATACCAACAATCGCTATCGGGTGAACGGCTTGATTGTACACAGGGCATCACAAGCACTTGAGGCTGAGGGGTTTGACATCTTGGGGTATTACCATTCTCACCCCAACCATCCCTCTCAATACTCGGATTATGATCGTGATCACGCCTTGCCCAATCTCTCCTATGTGATTGTATCGGTCATGGAGGGACATCCAGAGACTGTCCAATCATGGCGATTGACCGAAGATCGCAGTCAAATGACCGAAGAACCGGTACAAATTGTATAAACAAATTTTCTTAACGTACTCACCATCCTTACTGTTGGAGACATTATGGCTACCTTTGAAATCCCTACACCTTTGCGTCCTTATGCTGGTGAAAATTCTGTTGTTACCGTCACTGGAGAGACTGTGGCAGAAGTACTTGCTGATTTGCTCAGTCAATATCCGGATTTGGAAAAGCATCTCAAAGACCGAAAAGGCAACCTGCGTTCTTTTGTGAACATTTATCTTGGTGACGAAGATATTCGTGCCTTGGACGGCTTGGAGACTGAAGTTGAGGTGGAGGATGCTTTGGTGATTATTCCCTCCATTGCTGGGGGCTTGTTATGAGTCAATCAGAGAGTCTAAATAAGGCAGAGATTGCCCATTACTCTCGCCACCTCATTTTAGACAACGTGGGGATGGAAGGGCAGTTGAAACTCAAAAATGCCAAGGTACTCTGTATTGGTACCGGTGGGTTGGGGTCTCCTCTGTTGATGTATCTGGCGGCTGCTGGTG
>CAKZLX010000692.1 GCA_937127265.1 uncultured Pseudomonadota bacterium | reverse complement strand
CTTATGAAGACTTTCATCCGAAACTGAAACCAAATTTAATCATTGTCCTTTTGGAGAACAACATGAAAACATTAGCACTCTGTATGATCGTCAAAAATGAAGAACAAATGTTGGCTGGTTGTTTAGAGTCCATCAAAGATTTTGTGGATGAGATGATTGTCGTGGATACTGGAAGTACCGATAACACCAAGCAGATCGCCTTGGAACATGGGGCGAAGGTGTTTGATTTTGAGTGGATAAATGACTTTGCCGCCGCCAGAAACTACGCCAAAGCCCAGACCGATTGTGATTATGTGATCGCTTTGGATGCCGATGAACGATTCAATCCTAAGGATGGTCAAAAATTAAGAACAGAACTCAATTCAAAAGACCACATGGTGTTGTTCGTTCGTTTGACAGAGGCAGACTCTATTCAAGATAATGTGGATGATGTTTTGGCCAATGAAGAGGCGATTCGGAATACGATGTTGTTGCCACGGATTTTAAAAAATGTGTCTGGCAATGATTGGTACGGTCGCGTTCATGAAGCCCCTTTACATACCGAAGGTGCTGTAGCAATTCACGTGAATATTGTCCATCTCGGCGCCGACCTTTCTTATCGTCAACAGCACAACAAATCAGAGCGAAATCTACTCTTATTAGAAGAGATTGTTGCCGAAAGTCAGGAACAGTTTCCATTGTTCTTTTCATATCTAGCCTTAGAACGCAGGGCAGTAGGCGACCATGCCGGTTTTGCAGAAGCCGTTGCCATGGGATGGGAACGATTGTTTTATCTGTTAGAAGAGGAGCCGGATAAAGGTCTCTATAACAGTGGCGTGTTATCCGCATATCCTGAGATGTTGTTGTTGAAAGGGCAATTTGTCGAAGGGTTACAGGCGCTAACCAAACTGGTACAACACTTACAATATTTTTCATCGAATGCAGCCAATACCTTATTCCACGTGTTAGAGGCCTGCGTGGAAGTGGATGTACCATTTGAGCTTAGAGATTCTTTTTATAAACTCTATCTTGATGCAACGAATTTGTTGATAGACTTCGATAAGCAGGTATTTGCCGAACCGACTTGGAAAGGCGTCACGACATATAAAGCCTTGCAGTATCAGGCAATTTTTCTAGGGCGATTGAAGCGTTTTGATGAGGCTTTTGAGGCACTAATACAAATGCGTACCTTTGCAGAGATGAGTTATGCGGCTGATTTGTTGGAACTAGAGTTGTTGCTCGAAAAGGGGGATATGACATCTTGTTTAAATATATACACGGATATACTTGAACAAAATCTAGACTCTTCTCCTGACATTTGGGTGCTGGGCGCACTGATTTTAATCGTTTTGAACCAAGAAGAAGATGCGATGTCCTACATGCAAAATGCGATGGCCATGTCTAAAACGCAATTTATTTCACGACATCGACTACGCTTGTTGGGTGGTCTCCATGCCAGAATGAGTTTGTTGAACGGAGACCCAAAGCCCGGTATCGGAGTCTATGGGGTATTGGGAGCGATTTTATCTCGCAAACCCGTTCAGGTCACCCATCAGGTTCCGTCGACCTTAATCCAATCTGTTGTTGATCGTTATGTCCAGTTACATAAAATTGAAGCTCTGCTACCGTTCTTTGATGATCGTGCGGAGCAAATTCTCCCAGGTATTGGAAAATTGGTGCAAAATCGATTGGAAGAGTATGGTGTGGTGCTTGAAGATGATGGGCAAAAGACCCCATTTGTAATTGTTGGCCGTGGCTTAGAAGAATTATCCAGCTTGTTTAATGCGCATTCCAATATGCAGATTATAGAATTTTCCGCAGATGAGATTGCGCAAATTACCACAGACCTAGTATCGACCGAAGATGCTTTTCTGGATGATTTGTTGTTTGGCGGGGATACTTTTGGTGAAGATGAAGAAAAATTGGTGGTGACGAAATCGATCGTGCAACAGAAATTGTTGGATGTTGAAGGGCATCCAGTCATTCTATGGAATTCCGAATGGCCCATGGGAGACATAGATTTAATCATACCTGAAAAACGAATCTTGTTTTACTTGACAGACCCCACTCAAAGTAGTGATGACGCTATGGGGTTATATCAATGGCATCTTCAAAACTCAGAGATGTTCGTTGCACTCCCCAAAGATATACTCTATTTGAACGCTTTACTGATACAACGAAATCCATTCTCTGCACAGCAAGATATTCTAGCCTATGCAGGTGTAGAGTCGATTGATCAGTTGACGCTCACAGAAGTGAAGTGTGCTGATTTAAGTGAGCATTTTCCATCTGAAACGGATGTAGCCTTACTTCACAAATGGCAATTTGCCTAAATGATTCTGGTTACTGACTCAACAGGGCATGACATTGTTGTTCGCGTTCGCGGAGTACCGTGATGACACTGAATGACTCTTCTGATCCTTGTATTTTGTCTCGCAACTGTTGGTATACGGAGAGTTTTCGTTTGGAGAGTTTTTGTAGGGTCTCTTGAATCTTCAGTTCGAGTGTGTTGATGGTCTCTTGAATCATTTCGTAGTTTATGAGCGCACCTGTGTGTTCAACCTCCAAGTGTTGGATACGTTCTTGTAACTGTTTCTTTTCGGGAGATAATTGTTCTTGTTGCCAAATCTCTCCACGATCGGTGCAGTATTCTCGGATTGTCTTTAATGCTTTGATTTCTGCTTCTTGATCAAAGAACTGCAATTCTTTCAAGAGTGTGGTGGTGTTTAATGAACTATGGTCAAGGATAGTTCGAAAGGTATCCAGTTGCAGGTCAGACTCGAAGCATTGTTGGTACAGAATGGGCCATGGATTGGCTTCGGTAACTTCTTCTTGGGGAAGTTGAGACAGTGATTGTTGCAGAGTTTCGAGGTTGTTTTCCAACGTATGTAATCGAACTTCGGCGATGTCACCTTTTTGAGTATGGAGCTCTAGTTCATTTCTCCACTGGTACAGTGCTTGTTCTGTCTCGATAATCCAGCGCATTTTTTTGGAGGAGATATGGTGTTGCAATAAAGCATCAAGGCTTGGTGGGTCGGAGATATTGTCTAATCCCAATTCGGCTTCATCATGGTCATCTTGTTGTGGAACCAACTCATCGATTTGTTCTGTTTCAAGATCAGCATTGGGGATGTGAAGAGGTTTATCGGTTGGTTCTGGCGTATTCTCTAAGATGGGCTGATTAGCGTTACTGGGATCGCGAATGATGATGCATTTTAAGGGAACTGGTGATTTGGCGTCGTGCATACATTTGGCAATCCATTTGGTAGTATCTGCAACATTCACTTTTTTGGTAAAGGTAAAAATTAAGCGTTGTTTCTCTCGATGAACAATTCCTTTGAGCGTGGGTGTCCCCAATCGCAATTCTCGCAAGAGTGAAGATTTGATTTTTCGTCCGGGGGGAGCTGTGATCAATACTGGTTTGTCCCCCAACAGTTTACATCGTTTTTTAAAGGCAAACTGTCGTGGTTGGGTGGTTCTGCGTAATCGATCGAGAACTTGTTCGACCAATTTGGTATTTTGCAACTGTTCAACGGTTTCAATACGAACACTCATTAGGTACTCATCAGGTTAGTGTGGGACTAAAAAACAAAAGGCTATGTTACCATAGCCTTTATGGATAGCAACAGTATACTGTATTTTATTCAGCAGTACCTTCGGTTGTTGGTACACTGATGCTAGAACGGTCAAAGCGAATCGCTGAGGCGACAATCTCATAGGTGGCTTTACCGGCGACTTCGGCTTCGGGCATCGGTGCACCCTCAGATTGTTCTGACTTATAGTGAGCGGTACGTTCTGGATTGGCTTCGCGTTTGATAACGGTTCCTTCCAAGTCACAAGTGGCTCCAGCACCATCTTTGGCCACGAAGAACTTGTGATCTTTGGTGGTGATGCGCATGTGTTTGTCGGCATCAGTAATCACCATCCAACATCCCATCTTTTGACAAACATCACTGACCTTTCCAGTAACTCGAACGGTCTGTCCGACATAAGCATCGGGATCGGAAAGCACTGTACCTGCTGGAATGGATTCATTGAGTGTAAATTCTAGGCCAAAGTGCTCTAATTCTTCGATTGAGATAGCCTCTTCTTTGGTTGTTTCGGTAGATTGAGAAACTTCCTCGGTGGCTTCCTCTGTGGGGGCGGCGTTTTCGGCGGGTTTTTTGCCACAAGCAAAGAGTTGGGCGAGAGTGACAAAAGCAAAGGTGTACATCATGGTCTCCATTTATTGTAGTGAATGTAGACAATCTATTGAACTAAGGTCATTTTTTCAAGCTCTGATAGACACTTGTTTACAGGTTGTATTGTTTTCTTTTTCGCCAAAGGGTTGCGCGGGATACCCCTAATAATTTGGCGGTATCACCCAAGTGGTAATTACACTGCTGCAAAGCTGAGAGGATCCGCTCTTTTTCAGAGAAGAATGTAGATGGAGGCGGTGGTTGACTCGGTTGTTTGAGAGGGGACTGCGGGGAGGGAGAATGTGCGTGATGAAGGGATGGCATCAGGGCTGGTTCAGTATATTCTTCGTTAAATTCAGGCGGTAAAAAATCAAGGGTCAGTTGGTTGGTACAACCAATGGCAAATGCGAAATCGATGACATTGCGGACTTCACGAACATTTCCTGGCCAACTATGTCGAAGGAGGGCTTCTTTGGCTTGTGCATCAATCGTTAAGATTTGGTTTTGGTGTTGGGTGTTTCCTTGTTCGATAAAATGTTCCAACAAGATTTCAATATCAACGGGTCTTGAGCGAAGAGGCGGTAAAAATAATGGTACCACTCGCAGTCGATACATCAAATCTTGTCTGAACTTGCCTTCCTGTACCGCTTGTCTCAAAGATTTGTGCGTTGCGGTGATGATACGCACATCGACGTGTACTTCGGTGTTTTCACCAACCCGTTTAAAGGTTTGACTCTCCAACACCCGCAACAGTTTGGCTTGTACTGACAGTGGTAATTCGGCGATTTCGTCGAGGAACAAAGAACCTTTGTGGGCTTGTTCAAATAATCCTTTACGCTCTTTGTGTGCGCCAGTAAATGCACCTTTGGCATGACCAAACAGTTCACTTTCAATTAGATCTTCAGGGATTGCCCCACAGTTGATAGCAACAAAATTATGTTTGGCGCGCGCTCCGTTATCATGCAAATAGCGAGCAACTAACTCTTTACCTGTCCCATTTTCACCCGTAATTAACACACGTGCCTCTGTAGGGGCAACTTTTTCAATCGTATCTTTGATTTTTGTGATAGCCGGAGTTTCTCCTATTATATCAAAAGTTTTCGCAACTTTTCTTTTGAGCACCTCGGTCTCTACAACTAAGTTATTACGATCAATTGCGTTCCGAAGTGTGATTAATAAACGATTAAGATCAGGTGGTTTGGTGATAAAGTCAAAGGCACCTTTTTTGGTGCTATCGATGGCCATTTCTACGTTTCCATGTCCCGAAATCATGACCACAGGAGTCTCAGGTTTAATAGCATGAACACGTTCCAGAAGCTCAACACCGTCAATTCCAGGCATTTTTACATCACATAAAACAACATCAAAGTCATTCTTTTGGAT
>CAKZLX010000691.1 GCA_937127265.1 uncultured Pseudomonadota bacterium | reverse complement strand
GATATTGGAGCCAGCACCGGTGGCTTTACCGACTGTTTATTGCAACGACAGGTGGGAAAAGTTTATGCCATTGATGTAGGATATGGTCAATTGGCTTGGAAGATCCGTCAACATCCAGATGTGGTGGTCATGGAGCGATGTAATGCTCGCCATCTTGAATCCCTACCCGAACCGATTGATTTGATCGTTGGCGATGTCTCGTTTATTTCCATTACCAAAATCCTACCGGCCATGAAGCGAATTGCCGCCCCCAATGCGCTCGGGGTATTATTGATCAAACCACAGTTTGAGGTCGGTAAATCAGGTACGGTTGGTGGTTTAGTCAAAGACCCTACTGTTCGTCAAGAAGCCATCGATCGAGTCACTGCAGAGTTTGTTGCTGGTGGATGTCAAGTTGTTGGTCACGTCGCCTCTTCACTGGCGGGTGCCAAAAAGGGTAATGTAGAGGAATTGCTGTGTCTACACTTTCCAGCCTAATGGTATGGACATTAACGGTGGGTTGTCAGTCGCCCCCTTTGCCCACTTCACAACATGCCCTTGAAGAGTGGCTACAAACATCTCGACAAGTTCGATACCCACTTTCAGATACCGAGATTTGGCAAGGCTGGATTCTGCACCCACCACAAGAAACTACCCAGATTACAATCGTATCCTTCAACCAATACCCCACACAGCAGGATTGGATCGAGTGTATTCGCCACTACACCGCCAATACCAATCATATTTGGCTCAGTAGCACAACCACAAGTGCTTTACTGACGACACAATATGCCAAACACATTGCTCCGCAGGCTACAATCAGCAAGGTGGCGTGTTGAAAAAAGTGCTTCATTATCTGTCCATCATGAATCGCGCCCGTGGATTTGGTCATTTCTTTCCCAGTCGAGAAGATATCGCACCATCTCCAAAAGGAACCCATGAAGCACCCACCCAAGGTCATTTTGGTAAACGACTCTCTCAAGAAGTCCATTGGTTTCGCCATAGTACACACCATCTGACACTCGCGGATTGGCCCTCTCTACACATCCTCCATTTAACTGATCTGCACATCCGAAATGAAGGTGATTTTCTAGATCGCGTCATCAACGAGGTACGTGGGTTAACTCCTGACCTAATCGTCTTGACCGGAGATCTGATTACCAAAGGATGGACTCACCGTGCGATTGAACATTTTCTCTCGGCGTTACCAGATGTGCCAAAGGTTGCTGTCCTTGGCAACTGGGAACATTGGATGGTGGGAAATCTGACAGATTGGCAAGCAAGACTCCACCACCACAACATTACTCTCTTGGTCGATGAGTGGCTATCCTTACAGTTCAACGACACGATTGTGAATATCGTAGGGACCGATGATCACTTGGCAGGTCATAGCGATCTCCAAACGCTATGTCAAGATATCCCGACAGGTCCCGCTTTGTGTCTCACGCACTCTCCTGGCTACTTTGATCAATTGTGTCAATATCCACTCGATCTCATACTGGCAGGTCATGCTCACGGTGGTCAAATTCGAATACCGAAACTGGGTGCCTTGTGGGTGCCTCGTGGTACCAAACAATACGTAGCCGGGTGGTATCAACAAAACGAGTCTCATTTGTTTGTGTCTAGAGGACTGGGATGGTCGGTGGCTCCCATTCGTCTACAATGTCCACCAGAGGTTGCCCACATCTTTATCAATCACAGCCATCAATAACAAACGCCTGATTATACCGAGAGAGCAATCCAAGTCAACATACCCAGTGCCAACAACAATCCCGCTACAAAATAGACTTGCTTGCCTTTGATACGATCCAACTCCACATGCAACTCAGACACTTCAGCTGACATTCGTTGGGTCACATCAGACAACGATTTCATGATGCGATCTTCTTCAGACTGTGCCAACACATCGCGTTCCAGTTTTTCAACCGCACGACGTAATTCATCGGGCACATCAGAAATGGATTCCAACATCCACTTAGCCGAGGTCACTTCCTTTTCCGAAATACAATATCGCAACATGATCATCCCTGCTTCTTGCAGTCCATTGTTGGCAATCACACTGCTGGAATCCAAGAGCATATACCCACCAAAAGCCGAACGCGTTTGCATGTACAACTGAAAGATATGGGCATTGGTGGCGGGAACAAATTCGCCTTTGTCGATCGCTTGCAATTCTTCGAGCATCGCCAAACCTTGATCCAATAAAAAACGCTGTTTCCAAACATCCAGAGCCCCTTGTAAGGCATGGGCAAAATGACGAACCGAAGCATATCGTTGCTCTGGGTCTTTATGACAAGCCTTGTTACAAATGTCACCAAGCATTTGATACTCTGGGTCATACTCTTTGGGTTCACAAGCCATTACCTCATTCAACACAGCACTGGACGAAGGTGCATCATGGCGTTTGGTTCCGGTAATGATTTCATGTAAAGTTGCACCCAACAAAAATACATCGGTACGGGGATTGACCGATTGTAGAGGTTGATCGGAAATCATTTCCGGTGCCATATATGTCAACGTACCAACCACCATATTGGGTGAACCTTCTGGATCATTCATGTCCAAGGCAATTCCCCAATCCAACAGGTAAATCGCCCCGTGGTCCCCAATCATAATGTTGTCAGGCTTAATGTCTCGATGCAAAATACCTTGTTCATGGGCATAGGTCAGGGCATCGCAAACCTTGAGTAAAATGGGGATCGAATAATCGATTTCCATTTCATACTCTCGCCACTCTTCTAATTTTTCAGCCAACGTAAAGCCTTCAAGCCATTTTAACACCACTTGATACTGATCATTCTCTTGAAAAATATCGTAAATCGGCATGATATTTGGATGCTCAAGACGAGCCGTGATCAACGATTCATGTAAAAGCACCGCATTCAAGGAAGATTTTGAACTTTTGTTTTCTTTGATGGCCACGCGACGATTGAGGGTACGTTGGTGTCCGAGATAGATGTTACTCATCCCCCCTTCGGCTACTTTCTCGCCTCGATGATAACCAGGCTCCAAGACAGGAGCGACCCCTTCTTCGCTACTCTCATCAACCAAAGAGATATAGTGAGAACTGGCAATGGTAAAGTTTACAATGTCGTTGGAAGATGTACCAAATAGATTTTCCAACATGACCGTTGCCGTTGTCGACATAATTTATCTCCTCAATACAACCAATATATCACACTACCCCATAGGCTTGCCACAACGTGGTACAAGAAACCAAATACAACGTGGTACAAAGTATGAATCAAGGATTAAAAAATCCATCGATAATACAAGGTTGCTTGGGTGTTATTGGCATCTCCGGTCACCATTTCCCCGTAAATCCGTTGTAAAACCAACCATTCCAAGGTCAGTTCATTGATGTTCTCCCCCTCTTCTGCCCAATAATTGTGCATATAGGATAAAAACATGGTATCAGATAGTGTTTTTCCAACCCGAAACATCCCTTCAGTCGGATCCCAATCCAGATTGTCGACCACCGTTCCGCCAAAGGCATCCCCAACAGCGCCACTCATGGATGTCAATCCAGCTTGAATCAAAGTCGCAGCCGTTTGACTTTCCGCATTGGCCAGATCTTGACTGGGCTTACCCAGTAAAAGCAGGGTCACGATATCGGTTTGATCATAAGGATAAGGAGAATCAATAGCCTCAAAATTGAGTTCCATCACATCGACAGCACCGGTCACGGAAACTCCAACGGTTCCATATTCACCAAAACCTTTTTGGGCATAAAGATTCAACTGGGGATTGTATACATCCGCACCCGAAAACACGATATCTCCTTCGCCCAATTCAAACTCTTTGCCCATGGTCACGAACGAACCCCGAATCGTCGACACAGTTCCCAGTACTGTAGGCTCCCCCGATCGCCAGCCAACGTCCAACACCCCTCGTAATACTGTATCGACACGCACTTCGGATAATTTGGAAACCCCTTCTCCATAATCATTGGTCATTGGCATGGTGGTTTGAATGACCACCCGATCCCCCAAATCAACTTGTAAATCACCACGAACTGTTTTCAACCAATCTTCCAGCCAATCATCGACAGCGTCTTTTTGCTTCACCGCCTGGACATTCCGATGTATCCGAAATGAAGATGGTAATGTCAATGAAGCACCTTCTTCAAAAAAGTCTCGACCCAAGCGAACCGTGGCTTCATGGACATAGGCATCTCCTGAAAATGAGAGTATCTCAGCCCCTTGAATCATCTCAATCGAACCCGAAATACTGCCACGCATCATATCGGTATTCAACAAGGGAAATTTGTCGAGACCCAATCGCGCAGTCGCCCGTAAACCATCGTCCGAATACGAGGCGGTTGAGCGAACGGCAAATCGACCCCATGAGTCCAGTTCAATCGGACCACTCTGTATGTATTTAGCATCTCCTTCCAATTTTGAAATCGACAATTTACCATTCTCCATCGATGCTTCTAGGTCAATGTTTCTGTATTCAGTCCCCAGTGATGGCAGTTGAAACCCTAGTTCTTGAATCTGCAATAGAGCATTTACCAAAGGCTCCTTGAGCGTTCCATCCAATAAAATATTACCTTCTATTTTTCCATGTTCATTACGTATATCGGTGATAAATGTGGACAACAAAGTGGCTGGCACCTGCTCGATATCAATAGTCGAAAATATTCCATCTGATGCTAGATCATAGGATACGTCTCCAACAATCGAACCTTTGTTGAGAAAGTCAATCAACATCGTACCCGTCAGTTGCTGTTGTTCAAACACCAAATGCAAACCGCTTCGTTCGCTCAATCGATGTTTCGCCAACCGAACTTTTGGTAATTCAATATCCAGAGTGCCACCTATTTCTTCGGGATGAACATGAACATCAAATGTAAGGTCGACTTTTCCTTTTCCAAAATCTGGCACCCCAATCAACGAGCCGATCCGTTGCATATACAAGGCCTTCGAGGCACCTTGTAACCGTATTTCTTGAAATGGCTCGGTCGTATCACCAGACAATTGCTTAGAAAGATTGGTGTTTCCTTCAATCTCAATACGCATCCGTTCATACACGCCGTCAAACACTTGTATTTGTCCAATGAGGGCATCGTCTTTATGGGTGGCATCGACCTCCCAACGAACACGTTCTTGTTGAGAACCGACCGCAGTGTCTCCTTGCATGAACAATTGGAGTATGGGCTCACAAAACGTACCGTATACATGAAAATCTGCGTTGGCTGTCAAATCAAGGTTGGGGATGACCGGTATCCAAGTGTGAATACGCTGCCAATTGTCCTCCATAACACTACCTTCGACATAGAGAGGTCGTTGACAATTGGGAACTCCATCAACCAGTGGCGCCTGTACAAATACCTGCAACAGATTAGAGTCTCCATGTTGAACCTTCAAATGACTGTTGATTTGTGACAATGACCCTTTCAAATCAACATAAATATCAGTTTCAGAAATCAAGTCTGGACTGGAAACGGATTTGAACCATAGAAAGTCATCCTCTTGAAAATGACCCTCCTCTCCTAACAAATGGATTGTCCCAAAAGCCTCTCCTGTTATCGGCATCGGAATCGTATCTGGCCCAATAAAGAGATTGGTCATCTCTCGAACATACTGCAAGTCCAGCCCTTCTATCTCCAGCCCGATATCTGGTATTGCATTGTGTTGATCAACCGTAATATGAATATCACCAGCATCTCCAACCAAGTCCAGATTGAGATTTTCAACGCCACCTTCGGTCAACACAAATGATACACCTTCTTTTAAGGACCATTCCTGATCACCAGTCGGAGACAAATTGAGTCTATCAATACTCCAAATCCCATCGGCAAGTGCCGCCTTGGCACGGGTTTGGATAAAGGTTTTATCTTTTCGCAACAAATGCAGATCTGCAATCAAATTGTCATTGTCCAGTTTCAGAGCAATGTTGCCCCCATCAATCACATATTGTGCGGGTACCAAGGTTACTGCACCAACTGTCATTGCCTCGGTTTGCAAGGTTGATTGTTCTGCTTGTTGTACATACTGAAAACCACCCGTCACATCGGCCAAACTTAAGGTACCTTCTCCAACCTCAATATATGGAAGAACAGGCGTTCCACTGATTCGTAATCCGGTCGTATCCGATTGTTCGACAACAATCTCTGCTGTCATCGAAGGCATTTGTACCCCCACCGCCTCCACACCTGTTGCAACCAATGTATTCTGCAACTGTAACTGCCCCTCTTTCCATGAGCCTTTTGTGTCTATCGACCCACTAGATATAGAAACACCTTGTCCATCGGTCAAATTCTGTAACTGCATTGCGCCTTCTACATCCACCTGTACAGCATCTGACCATTTCGCCATCACTTGATGTTTCCCTTTCACCGAAACGCCATAGGAGTCTACCCATGAAGAAATAGCATCTATTTGGGTATTCAATACCAAATCAGCTACAGACCGTACACTATCAAGAGACCCACCCAATGAAATCTTTCCCGCTGGATGTTGAACATCCA
>CAKZLX010000690.1 GCA_937127265.1 uncultured Pseudomonadota bacterium | reverse complement strand
GGTTGTTTTCAGAGTCCACGAAGTGCCCGCATCAATCGGACCACCAGCGCATCCTGTTGCCATCAAGATCACACTGCTCAACGTCAAAAAATGTTTCATGTTATTCTCCTTGTGGTACGGCATCATTAGGGAGTTTCAAGAATGAAAGAACCAGACACTGTTGTAACGCCCGGTGGAAATGCAGTGGTTACTTCTTCTTCAAAGTCGGCGAATGCTTGATATGTACCATCCCCCAAATCCATAATTGACCCTGTCCATGTTGCTTCAAAGACAAAAGAGGTATCTTCGATAATCAACCCCGATAAAATTCCACCACTGGCAATCGTGCCATCGAAAGAAACATTCGGAGAATAGGTCGCAGTGCCATACGACAAATCACAATCTGTAGAGGTTGGCGTCGGAAATGGTGTAGATAGTGCACCGTTGGTCACCAGCACCTGAATCGGCACACTACTGAAAGTACAAACATATCCATTGTGAGACAAGGTTAAGGTGTACGAACCAACATAAGGGCCGTCATAACTAGAATCAGCTGTTCCACCAGATGTATCGGTGTCTGTTGTAGGCGCAGTACTAAAGTCCTCAATACCACTTCCCCACTCATCAAAATCACCAAAATCTTGCGTGCCAGGCATTACGGTTTCTGCACCACACCCCATCAGTAAAACCAACACTCCAATTTTCCAAGACATTGTGCCTCCTTGTTTCATCATGCTCACTTTGTACTGAACGACCAGTACAAGCAACAGTATATTGAAGGCATTTTATCCTATTCGATGGGAACTTGCACCTTTTTCATAGAAGTGTGTTCTCAGTCCATTCATTATTGGATGAATCGATTAATCCCACAAAACAGGATTGGTCGTGGCACCCCACCAAGAAGTATCGTTGGCTTGCTTCATGAAAGAACTCCAGCCGGTCTCTGGGTCAATTTCCACAATCACCCCAGAACCAGAGAAACCATAGAGTTTGTCATTGGCATACCCCATGCCATAGAGTCGTTCTTCACCAATGTCACCAACCCACTCCTCAAAACCAGTACGAGGATTGACTTTAATCAGTTTATCGGAACCACTTCCACGAACCGACCAGTACAAATAGCCATCCGGTAAACCAACAATGTCCCCAGACGTTTCGTAGTAGGAATTGGCCACCAAGACATCCAGACTGCAATCCACGACATCAAACTTGTAGAGAGCCGTATCGACACCAATGATCAACACCCCTTCAGAGGTGAATGTGAGAGCAGTGGTATCAATCTCCAATGGACAAATCGAACGAACCTCAGCAGTGTTTGGATTGATGAGATACATGTACTCACCAGTTCCACCGTACATGTGTCCTGATAAATCAATCGCAATGTCTTCAAAGTGATCGACTGGGTTTCCGTTTTCGGTGAAGTCCCCAATAAAGGTCATCGCTCCTGTTTCAGGGTCCACTTCAAACAAAGAGCCCGAGGTATTGGCATATACCTTGGCAGTGGCAACAGAGTCTTCAATGGTGGGTTCTTCTGGCTCTTCCTCAGCGGTATCCTCTGCTGTGTCGGTAAAGCCTTCGTTTAAGATTTCGTCCTCTGCTGTGTCGACTCCCAAGTTTGGCTCCTTTGTCGCATCCACAGTGTATTCCATACAGCCAATTAAGAACAATCCCGCTAACATCTTGCCCCCTTGATGTGAGTTGCTTTGGTTATATCCCAATCAGAGCGTACATGTGGCAGTTTACGTGCAATGTTCTTGTTTTGTCACAATCCAAACCAGAACAGGTTGAAGGTGCGATCCCTTCAGGCAAAATGTTTTGATACATTATTCGCTGAAAGCAACTTGGCCATCCAACTGAATCACATCTCCTTGCCACTCAACCGCATAGTCATAGACCCAGACCTCTTGACCAGCAGAATTGGTGTACCAATTGCCCACCGCCAATAGCGAGGCTTCGGTAGGTGTACTGGGATTCCCAGGCCAATAACGGATTTCAATCTCCTGACCGTTGTATTTGATTCCACGGTAAAATGCAGTATTTAAAGGTACCCCGCAGACATACGACTGACTGATTTGCACCTGATAAATCTCATCGCAATCACACAAACTGAGCCAATTGGGATAATCAGCGGTCACTTCAATACCAAATTCCAAAATGGTTTCACTACACCCTTGATAGGAGATCACACGTTGACCGTCCCAATAATTTGGATAGACACTGGGATTGTTGACATCATTGGGCAGATCTACTGGCTCATCGGTATCTACAGGTGTGTCGGTGTCCGTCTCTGTTTGGGTGTCACTAGTATCGGTGTCCGTTTGGGTATCCGTATCACTTGGTTCATCCGAAGGCTCTTCCGTATTTGTATCGGTCCCATCTGGAGAATCAGCAATGGCCGTATCCACAACAGCGGTATCCAAATCTTCAACAATGTTTCCCTCAGGATCAACAACCACTGAACCCTTGGCATTACAAGCCACCAAGCCTACACTGAACCACAACATGCTTTTCATATTTTCTCCCGCCTCAGATGAATCACTACGCACCCTTCAACATAACACAAAAGAAAAGACAGGCGGATATTTCACCAACCTGTCTACTATTTCATGTCATCTGTTCTATTCTGGACGACGAATTAGCACGCGTCTAGCGCACGACGTAGCCCGGTAACTATTACCACTTTGTCCCAGTACACCAATACCACAACTCCCGGAAGAATAATTCAAGGTTCCATATGATTGCCCATTGGAAAGAATCATACAATGTGTACCCCATCGATAAGTATGAATCATACTCTCAATTCCGCCAACATAGGGAGCTACTTCCCAACCGTTAGGCAACGATACATAACTACTCTGACAGCCTATACTACTGTCACTGACCGAATGATTATCAATAGAAGCGTACACATACCCGTTCCAAGTTATGGAGTTTGACAACGGGGTCGCACAACTCAAATCTACACCATCACAATCTTGATCGATACCATCGCCACAAACTTCAGTCCCCCCAGGGTTACTGGTAGCGTCACCATCATCACAGTCATCGATACAATCAAGATATCCGTCGAGATCATCATCACCAACCGTGGTAGCGTCGGTATCATCACAATCATCACCACCATAATCAATGGAATCTTCACCATCCATATCCTGATCGTAATCGGATAAACCATCGCAATCTTGGTCAACACCATCATACCAACTCTCGGTTGCTGAGGTATTCACTGTGGCATCGGCGTCGTTACAATCACCATCGCAACTGGCTTCACCATCACCATCCTCGTCCAATCCATTCACTGTTGGATCGGTGTCATCACAATCGGTTCCACCGTAGGCGATTGCATCATCACCATCCATGTCTTGGTCATAATCGGATAAACCATCACAATCTTGATCGACACCGTCATACCAATTTTCACTCATGCCGTTGTGAATGTTGGGATCATAGTCATCACAATCTGCAAAGCATGCCAAGTAGCCATCACCATCATTATCTGATCCGCCATAGACATTGACATCACCATCATCACAATCCATACCCATCACGTCAAAGCCAAAAACGATCTCTCCGTCATTGTAGGTTGTGCCATTTACAGTCAGGGTATCCGAAGAATTAGACTCTCCAAATCCACGGGCAATCAATTCACCATAAGGAGACAACATTTCAAACTCAACTTCACCATTGAATGAACCATCATTGAACACAATATCCACATGAGAAACCATTGGACTGACACAGTATTCATGGGTGTTGTATTCACCACCGGTAGCAGTATTGTTGAGTACTCCATCTAGATTCTCATTGGCAATGGTTTGAACCAACATGCCACTTTCATAGATTTCCAACTCATTTCCATTCCAACCATCACCATAGGAGTCGTACGTCTCAAAGGTGTAACACATCGTTCCATCAGCCATTGGGGCATATCCATCACCGTCTGCATCGGTCAAACATTCCGTAGCACTTTCATTAAACGCCGCTCCTGGGTAGGTCAATGAAGAGTCCATCACCCCATCAGCATCTTCATCATCGGCAGAATCCCAGCAGTCTCCATCACAAGATGAAAAACCATCTCCATCGTCATCGGCCGTATTGACATCGGCATTGGTATCATCACAGTCAGTTCCATTGTGGTCATCGGACTCTTCACCATCGCCATCTTGATCAAAATCATTCGCCTGATCACAGTTTTGATCAACGCCATCATACCAAATCTCATCAGCATCAGGATTGATGTCAGCATCACCATCATCACAGTCATCTTCACAAACGTAGAATCCATCCTCATCATCATCACCAACCGTCGTGGGATCATTGTCATCACAATCGCTATCACAAGTAGAGGCACCATCACCGTCGACATCAAGATTTTCACG
>CAKZLX010000689.1 GCA_937127265.1 uncultured Pseudomonadota bacterium | reverse complement strand
AGGTCCATGCGTCCAGCGACCCATCGGCTATCAGTGGCTATGCCGCGTTGCGAAACCAAGGAATGACCCATGCTGAAGTGGTCTACATGCTCACCCAGATGCTGGTTGACCAACACGACCAAGGGCAAGACGCCAATCGACAACGCGGGGGAACACAACGCGGATTCTCTCAATAAACAGAACTTTCTTTCTGGTTATTCCTTTTCAAATATCGGTTCTTTTCCGTTTGATAGAGAACAGGTTACATCGATTGCACCCACACTTCACACTTTCCCTAATAGACTAAGGACAACCGTATGAGTGCCATTTTTACTGAACTTGCACGTCGACTGAGACGGATTGACTTATTGTTACTGCGTGCAGTGAGAAGACAACGTGCCCGACCAGCCATGCGGGCAAAAGGGCAATTTTGGGGTTCGGTGATCACCGATGATGAAGTTGATGCCTTACTTCGTGCCCATGGAGAAATTGACTACACCCATACACCTGATGGACTAGACGATGCCATTCATGCATCAGAATCGCTACGCAATGATCACAATGGCCGTATTGGTCGACTCAAAAAGGCTTTTGATTTGGATGGTGACGATACAGATTTGGTTTTATTGAGTCTGGCTCCTGAAATCTCGGCTGGATATGGTAAGATTTTTGCCTATTTAAATGACAACCTGAACCAAGCATTTCTAACGGTCGACTTGGCAACCCGTGTTTTGCGTACTGAAAGAACACAACGCCTAGGACTTCAAGCTCGTTTAATGAGTGGCTCCCCACTGATTAAAAATCGCCTCTTATTACTCAACCCACCCGATGGTGCTGAAACCCACACCTCAAGACGGGTTCACCCCAGTGGTCGGTTTTTACGCTGGTTGTTGGAGGGCGAAGAGTTACCCACCGGACTTGGCTTCACTCCCTTAGACGTCAGTGGGGCTCCTTTGATTGCCGGAGAAACTGCCAAACGAATCGAAGAGTTGTCGCCCTCCTTGCACAAAGCGATCACCATCACAGTGATTGGCGCCACTGCAGGTGCCCGTGAAGGCGTTGCCATTTCCATTGCTCGACGTGCAGAACGCCCATTGGTACGTATTGATTTGGAACGGTGCAAGAACTACTTGGAACAACCTTGGGAACTGGTTCGTGAGTTACGCATGAGTAGTGCCTTACCATTCGTGATCAATGTCGCCTCCAGTCAAGAAGACCCGCAACAAAAAATCCAAGTGCTCACCTTGGGTGCCACTTTGGCCACCTTGCCAGTTCCTGTACTGGTCGGAGGAGCAGATCGAAGAGCATTAAGTGGACTATTAGGTTCAGACAGACCCAGTGCCACGGTCAAAGTTGGTCGTACAAACTTGGATGAACGGATTTTATCTTGGGAGGAACACCTCAATAAAAAAGGATGGGATGTTGATCGCGCAGTTGATTTGGCAGAACGTTTTTATTCTGTTGGTGGTACCACAATTGATCGAATTATTGATCGTGCCGAAGCTGAATCAGGTGGTATTGAACCCAATGATGAAATCTTGTGGGATGCCGCTCGAGAATGTTCTCGACCAGAAATGCAAGGATTGGCACTGCACGTCACACCTCGTTATCGTTGGGATGATCTGATCCTCCCACCCAAAATCAAAGAACAGTTACAAGACTTGGTCAACTACTTGGCTGAACAAGAAACCGTCTTTCACCGTTGGGGAGCCAACAAAATCCGTGCACGTGGATACGGTATCAAAGCCTTGTTCAGTGGAGGACCTGGTACTGGAAAAACCATGGCTGCCGAGGTAATCGCCAATACCCTTGGGCTAGATATGTTTCGTGTCGACACCTCAAGTGTGGTGTCCCGTTGGGTTGGGGAAACAGAAAAGAACCTGCGTGAAATCTTTGATGCCGCTGAAGGTGGATCGGCTGTCATTCTCTTTGACGAAGCCGACTCGCTGTTTGGTTCTCGTGGAGATGTCAAACAAGCCCAAGATCGATTTGCCAACCAAGAAGTCGCCTTCCTCTTGCAACGATTGGAAGTCTTTGAAGGGTGTGCGATTTTAACCACCAACTTACTGGACAACATTGACGAGGCTTTTCTTCGTCGTTTCGGTGCCGTGATTGAATTTCCAAATCCCGGTGTACCTGAACGCATCAAACTGTGGAATCAATCGATCCCGCCAGGTGCTCCTCGTGACCCTGATTTGGACATCCCCAAACTGGCCAAAGACTTCAACATCGCTGGTGGAAACATTGTATCGGCAGCAATCAACGCCTGTATCCTTGCCTCATCACGACGTGAAGCGGTTGCCATGCGACATGTGGTAGAAGCCATCGCCCGTGAAATGATCAAAATGGGTAAACAAGTATCACAGGCTTTCTTTGGTGAATACTATGAGTTCGTCAAAGGCTTACAGTAGCCACAACCAAAAACTCGTTTTTCAATACAGTGTGCTATCCTTACAAAAACACCTGTATTGATGTCGAGATGCAAGATGAAACCCCAACTTCCTTTTCTCTTTACCTTCTGTATACCGTTATTCACCCTTGGCTGTGACGAACTGGGGGTTAAAACGGGGTACGTTCCCTATGACACCGCTGATACCAACAGCACTTTTTTGGAAGACTTTGTGGTGACCGACATAGATCCCAACTTTGGGTCTCCTACTGGTGGTACCTCGGTGATAATTTCTGGTAACGGCTTCGAAGGTGATGTCTCTGTCGAATTTGGCAACATGGAAGTCGATATCACCGTCATTGATCCACAGACGATTTTATTGGAAACACCTTCCTCTCCCTCAGAGGGACAAGTAGACATCACAGTGTCATCTGATTTAGGCACAGTGACCTTGGATGACGGGTTCACCTACACCAATGCCGCTCCTGAGGAACCTGACGATACGGATACCCAAGATACACAAGATACCAACACTCAGGATACCGGCACACCACAAAGTACTGGTTTGACTGGTGGACTGGTAGAAATGTGGCGTAAAGTCTATGCTTGTCCGGACTGTTTCAACCCTGCCTTTCCTCAACAAACCATTGAAGCCTCGGTCAGTATTCACGCTCCGGCACAAGGCTCTTGGATTTCTTGGTTACCGCCCTTGAACAGTTGTCTGTCGGTGCTCACCTATGGTGACTTGGGAACCAGTTTGGATTTGGGACAAGTCTCTTTGACCAGTACTGAACCAACCATCAACCTCACTTTTGACAACACCTCTGGTTCTTACGTCAATATGAATGTTTCCGAAGCCTCGTTTGAATACAATACCATCTATGGTTTACAAAGCAATTTGGTATCTTTTCAATCTATTCTACAAACCCCTTCGGTACCAGATGTGATCGAACCCTCAGGTATGCTCGACCCACAAGGATTTGTTCAGCCCTTTTCTAAAAATAATTTTGCCATCTTTTGGGGACCAACCAACACCACCGACACCATTTTGTTTTTACTCGAAGTGTACGGGCAAGACGGTAGTTATGATACAGTGACTTGTCTCACCACTGATTCTGGTGGACTAGGACTCGATCCCTCTTTAATGAGCGCTTTCACCCCTGATGATCTGCTGGTAGTCTCCTTGTATCGAATGCAATTGACAGGGGCGATCCACCCCGATAATGGAAGCACAATCGAAGCCGTCTCAGCGGTTGGTGTAATTGGCACCGGCTACCTCGTTGAATAATCCCCTCCTCTGTTCCCTCTCAAATCCAGGATTGCCCAATGATGTTCGTTGGATTATGGTCATTATTACAAATTGCGGATGCTGAACCCACCTGTCCCAAAGGTGCAATCAAAAAACATGGCAAAGTTGAACACCAAGCCATCAACGAAGCCTCTGGACTGGTGGTCACGGACAATTGGTTGTGGAT
>CAKZLX010000688.1 GCA_937127265.1 uncultured Pseudomonadota bacterium | reverse complement strand
AACAAGCTTCGATACCTGATAAATTGTTTATTATTGCTTCAGCCTTTTCTATCCCCAGCACAATACTTGCAGTAGCAAGCGCATCAGCAGTGGCACAGTCCTCAGCGATTATTGTTGCTGAAGGTCTACCCTTGCTGATGACCGGTGAGGTCACCCAAACCATCGCCCAAGTGAACCCTGATTTGGTGAAATGGGTGAACCCAAGCAGTACTTTGTTTAACAGTGTCTTTTCGATTTACATTTCGGGATTCGTGGTTGGTTTTGCCTTGATGACCCAGCCACATATTTTGATCAAAGCACTCTATGTCAAAACCGAAAAGGAAGTCTGGCAGTATTTGGGCGTGGCGATTGTGGTCTCTCTTATTTTCTCGGCACTGTTGTTTGTGGGATTGTATGCCCATTTGAAAGGGATGGGGACCGAATTGTTTATGGATGCCAACGGCAATTTCCGTCAAGACATGGTGATGGCTGTTTATATCACCGAAAGTTTCTCCGATACTTGGCGGGCAGTGATTATGGTGGCCTTGATGTCTGCTGGGATGTCGACCTTGGATGGTATCTTGGTGGCGTTGTCATCCGTTGCCGCCAATGATTTGTTTCGTCCCTTGACCCAGAATTCGATTCTTAAAGGAAAGTCTGCTGAGGAGCAGTCCAAGATTTCGTATTTTGCTGGACAGGGTATTTTGGTGAGCATGGGTTTGTTGACATTTTTGATTGTTTTGAACCCACCGAAACTGCTGGGTATTTTTGGTCAAGTTGGTGCTTATGCGATTGTATCGGCGTCTCTTTCCCCTGTGTTATGTGGGATTTTGTTTCCTAACTTGACAAGAAAGCCAGTCACAATCGGTGTTTTTGTGGCTTTGGGTACCCATTTTGGTTTATACGGATTGGCATTTTTCCAAACCAGTGACTGGGCGATACAAAACTTTTCTAATCCGGCGGTTCCTGCTGTGATCGGTATCTTTTTGAGTTTGGCAATTACTGTGATTGCTGGAATGCAATCGAACTCGATTAGCGGAAAAACATTAAACTCTTGAGGTTGCTATTGGAAGTGCTGGTACCATTGTAGTAGTAGGTTTGACAACGACTATCACCACCGTTGTTGTTTTGATGTCCCCAACCAGATGTATTCAAATAAGGACCTGGACTATCTCCATCCAGTTTACCAGTTTGTGCACCCCAGATTCCATCATCATCAGAGAAGTCTGATCCAGAAGTGTTCCATTTGGTAGAGACCCCAGCAGCATTGGAAAATGTCCATGTTCCAGAATAAAGGTAACTGGAGTTGTTATAGGAGACGATCCAGTTCACACTTTCTCCAACGGCTACAGCATCATTGAAACGCTGAGAAACTGTTTTGGCAGTGTTGAAATTATAAATGATTTCAAAAGTGGTATTGCTACCATCTGCCCGAAAGTCTTGTAGGAACTCGCCGTGGTTGGCATTTTTGAATAAAGTGGTGAGGTAAGCATTAGCAGTTAAACTGGTGATTTCATTGGGGCCATAAGGAAGGTTTTCTGCACATTGAGAGGCACTGGTAATGGCAAACAAGGTCCATCCACCACCATCGGTGTTCATATCACAATAGGCATTGACCTCAACCCCGCTGATGTACAAGGTGTAGACACCGCTATTGGTTAAGCCTGCGTTGCTGTATTCCAAGCACGACGTCAACCCCAGTACCGACACAGTATCAGAGGCTGAAGTGCCAGAACCATCATCGTCTGCTGGGGTCACTCGACAGGTCCAAGTGCCCACTTGATCCACATTACCAGCAAGGTAGGTGTCGACAGTCGAGGTGGTGTAAGTCTCTGATTCCAAGACACCATTGGGGTTGAACCATTCAAAGTGGTACTCAATACTGTCTCCATCGATGTCGGTTGAAGGAGTGCTGACCGAGCAGGTCAAGTCTGAACCCGCAAAGGTGGTGGTGGTACCTGGACTGACGGTCACACCGGGTGTGGTTGGTAGGGTGTTGGTCACCGTGACGATACTGGACGTGACCATGGAACCGGAGACGGAACCATCAGTTGGAGTGACTTCGACATAGATTTGGTCGTGTTTATCAAACTGCGAAGCCGCCAAGGTTGGACCGTTTGAACCAATGGAAACCAGTGAACCCCCAGCACTGTCATCATATTTGTACCAAGCATAAATGAGGGTCACCGTTTGTCCATCGGGATCGGAACTGGTAACGATTGCGGTGATGTCAGTTTGTGAATTGACCGATCCGGGAAGGTTGATATTACTGACGTTGGGCGCTCTATTTCCGATGGAACGTATGTTTGATCCTGTGGCGGTTCCGCCAAAATTATCGGTTAAGGTGACCGTACACCCAATCACATCTCCAACGCTTAAACTACCAGCATAGGTTGAACTGCTGCCACCAGTGTTGGTATTGTTGCGAGACCATTGGTAGGTAGCGGACTGCGACTCGCCTGAATCGATATCTGAAGCCGAGTAAGAACAAGTCAAGGTGTCATCAACATACGCCGTACTTGGTGCGATGGTCACACTGTTGATTTCAGGGTTGGTATTTTGGAGTACCACCGAAGCATTGGAAGTGATGGTGGCACCGTTGTTGTCAGTTGCACTGGCGGTACATTGAATGGTGTCGGTGGGAGAGGCGTCATTGGCATCAATACTGTAGGTAGTACCAGTGCCAATGGTGACACCACCATTACTCCAAGTGTAACTAGGACTCAGTGCGCCATCATTGAAATCGGAGAACGTGGCTGAGCAGGTTAAGGTGCCACCGGTAGTGACACTTGGGCTAGCGGTAATTAAGGCTGGCTGAGTGACAGTGGGATCGGTGTTTTGGATGGTGACCACTTGCGACTGAACATCGGTAGCGCCATAGGCATCGGTCAAAGTGACCAGTGCGGTGATGGTGGAGCCGACGTTGTAACTGTTGTTCAGGGTTAAAGTTGATCCTGTCCCCAAACTTTGTCCACCAGAAGTGAGCCAAGTGTAGTCCAACGAAAGAGTGTCATTGTCGATATCGGAGACGCCCAAGACCATTTCCAGTGTGACATTGGCTTCGACGTTGGTATCGGGAGTGATCACAAAAGAATCGATGGAGGGTGCGGTATTTTGGACAACGATGGAGGTGGAGGAGGAAATGTTGGCGCCATCATCGTCAGAAGCAGTAGCGGTGCAAACAATCTCATCGGTGGGGTTGGTGGTGTTGGGGTCAATGGTGAGGGTGTTTCCAACCGCTGCCAGTGGTGTTCCGTCCAACAGTGTCCAAGAGTAAGATGGGGTGAGAGAACCGTCGTTGAAATCTGCAAACGAAGCCGAACAAGTCAGCACTCCTGTACTGGTAGGGCTGGGACTGGCGGAGATACTAGCAGGATTACTGACGGTTGGTGGGGTATTGAGAATAGTGACTACATCAGACTGGGTATCGGTTGCGCCATAGGCATCGGTGACGGTCAGTGTTCCCGTAATTGTAGAACCCACGGGTCGAGCATTGTCCAAGGTTAAGGTACTACCGGCTCCTAAGGTGACCCCTGTATCGTCGACCCATGTATAGGTACTGGAAAGCGTATCCGCATCAATGTCGCTAATGCTGTTGACCATTTCGAGGGTGACGTTGGCTTCCACGTTGGTATCGGGGATGATTACAAACGAATCGATAGAGGGTGCGGTATTCATGACCAAGATATCGTGACTGCTAGAAATAGTGGCACCATCGAGATCGATTGTCGAAACCGTACAAATTATTTCATCATTGGGATTGGTTTCGATTGTGTCGATGGTATAAGTATCACTTGTACTGGATAACACCGTGCCATTATCGAGGGTCCAAGTGTAGGTGTTGGTCAGGATGCCATCGTTGAGGTCCGAGAAGGTGGCATTGCAATTCAAGGTGGAAGTTGAGGTAGGCTGTGGATTTGCGGTGATCAAAGCCGCTGTATCGACCACAGGCTCGGTATTGATGATCCAAATACTGCTTTGGAATTCAGATGA
>CAKZLX010000687.1 GCA_937127265.1 uncultured Pseudomonadota bacterium | reverse complement strand
GAACAAGGGGTTGGGAAACGGATTGGTGGGGTCACCTAGGATATCGGTATTGGGATACACCCCATGTTCGCTGGATACATACTCAAACTCAATGCTCAACAGATTGAGTCCACGATAAAAATAGGGTTGTGGTGGTTCGGCACAGCCAAACAGATTAACGAGCAAAAGAAACATAGGCCCCCACTTCGTATTGACGTCCCCAATCATTGGCCCATCCAGCCATCGGAATGTGGTCTGGTGAGAACTCATCGGTCAGTCGGAACTTACTCACCACCCCAATTCTCGGATAAACATTGCCATATCGTGGCTTGGTCATACCCATTTCCAATCGACCAATGGTTTGAAAAGGAAAGGTCAGATTGTAGACTCGGTGATAATCAAACGGACCCCAATCATTGAACTTGAACTGCCAATCGGTATGTAGATTGTTGTGCCAGCCACGTACTTGTAAACGAGTGTACTGAATGACTCGAGAATCATCCCCACCAGATTGGGCGGTACCCACTTGGGTATTCAATACCAAACGGGCCCCAGAGTCAGCATTTAGAATCAGGCGTGAATTGACTTCCCATAAATCGGCGGCCTCAGGTGCATCAGAAAAGGCAAACAAAGTACCATATTCATCAAACCCAATCGTGGCATCACGGGTCGTCGGTTGATGGATGTAACGCAGACTCACATAGCCCGACACCTTGGCATCCTCTTTGATATCGTTATCCCAATACCACATCCAAGTACCGGGTGTTTGGTCGTAGGCAATCAACAGTTCGCCAATGGTGGTCTCTCGGTTCTCCAAGACCATAAAGGGGGCAGAAAACAAACTGCGAGGAGTGGTGGTGGGTTGAAAAATACCGTTATTGGAGATGCTCCCTTCAATTCGAGGCATCGGTCCCACCAGTGGTTTTTGAGTCAAAATGTGAGGAGCAATTTGAATGTTACCCATCCCAAAAGCAAAACCACCCATCGCATGCCAATGATTACCGCGACCGGAACTTCGAGTTTGCCAACCGGTAAAACGAACGTCCTGATCACTTCCAGCGTCGGCAACAACACCTTGATAGCCGCTTTGCCCATACCAAAGAACCCGTCCAGAATCCTTGGTCAGTCTGGCTTTGCCACCCAGTGCATCAGCCCAGAACACTTGGTCATCAATGATGGTGTAGTCTGAACCAGCATAGTTCACGCCATCTTCAATCGCTTGATCGGCACGCTGGAAAGACTGTCCCACTTTGTTGAGACCACTAAGCAACAGTCCCAGCTCGGCTTTGACACTGCCGAGATTTCGAGAGGCGTAGAAGGCAGAACGGCGCAAGGGTTGTTCGGGTATGGCGTTCAAAGTGGTAATCGCACCTTGGTTGGCCACATCTTCTTGGTGGACAACCGACGTGTACCAAGAACCCAACTGTTTTTCGTATTTCAAAATCGCAGTGGGATTGGCACCCCAATAAATCTGTGGTCCAATCGCCAGTTTCCAACCTTCCAGTGAGTTTCGACCATCAAACTCTGCTCCGATGGGTACCGCAGCATTGTAAATGTCGGGGTTGGGACCGTAATGGGCTTCGCGGTAAAAATTGAAAAAATCTCCTTCATGCGCCCAATGATAGTGTCCTTGACCACGATAAAATGCGGTCATGTCGAACTGTTCGGCTCTCCACTCGATGTTGGCGGCATACACCTGTAATCGCTCATTGTCTTGGATGGTGATCTCTTGGGGTAAAGCATCAGCATCACCACTAGGAGTTCCTTCCACCGTAAATCGCCGACCACGTGCTTCATAATAGAGTTCATCGATTCGACCATCGGGTACATTTCCCAAAATATTGAGCGAGAGTTCCCCTTTCAAATCGGCAGAAGGTTCTCCTTCCAGATCGACAAAGAAGGATTCCAAATGTTGCATTTGTCGACCATTTCCTTGTCCACGATCGGCACCAAAACTGTACATGTGGGTACGGATATCCTTGACCCGAAACTGGGTGGCCTGCTCTGCCTCTGCCAAACCAACCCGGGCAGTGTATTCAAAGTCATAATCAGAGGGTTCTAATCCATCAAAATGCCTAGCAATCTCGGTGTCACTCACGCCAGTCGCATAGGGTGATATCTGATAGGCATCGCGCAACAAATAATAGGAGGCTCTGGGGTAAAGTTCAAAAAGGTTGTTCTCATCGGGAAACCCTTTGGCACAAATTCCAAACCACTCCTCATTCATGTTGTTTTGCCCATCGACAAAATCAAACTCGTAGCCACCGTTGGGCCAGTTGGCATTGGTGTCGTGTACGTCAAGGTTTTCTTCTTGCAAGTATTTCCACCACCCGTCTGCCCACTGGAAAGTATAGCCACCAATGGCATTGCCCACACCTCGGTCATGGGCATTCAAATAAATCTCTTTCCACTGCTCGCGTAAATAATAGGCCTGATCCAAATGGGCTTCGGACTTGGTTTTGGCGTTGTAAGCATCGGAGCCAAACTCGGAAAAGAATACCGGTATATCCAAAGTGTCTTCCACCACTTGGTACAAATCCCGAACGGAAACACCACGATAGACATTGGTGCCAAACAAATCCAAATTGGGTGCATGCTGGGCAATCAAATCGATGTACTGAACATCTCCGTTGGCAATTCCCACAGGGTGCTGGGTGTCGAGAGCATGAATCTCATCGGTAATCTCACCCATCAACGAATAAAGATACTTGGCCTTTTCGTTGTACTGTTCATCTTTGGGTAGTTGCTCAATTTCAAAACTGGACCAGTGGAGTCCGTAATTGTTTTCATTTCCCAGGAGCCACAGCAACACCCCTTCAACGTCTTTGTACTCTAAAATGACGTCTTTCACTTGCTGCTTCAAAAGTTCGCGGGTTCGTGGATCAGCATAATTTGTGACAGGCACCCATGTCCCGTCAATCTCCATTCCGTATCGTCCCACCGTATGGTTGATCATCGTCGTGATGCCATAGGTCTTGTAAATGTAGGTGACCCATTTCGGTGGGATGCCGTTGTACTGGCGAATGGAGTTCACGCCCATGTCTTGCAACAGGCGCATTTCCTTG
>CAKZLX010000686.1 GCA_937127265.1 uncultured Pseudomonadota bacterium | reverse complement strand
AGTACCAAGGTATTCGACCCGCACCGGGTTATCCTGCTTGTCCCGATCACTCTCAAAAAGCAATTTTGTTCGATTGGTTATCTGTTCCCGAACAGTTAGGGGTGACCTTAACCGAATCGATGGCGATGGTGCCCGTGTCTTCAGTGTCCGGTTGGTATTTTGCTCATCCAGAATCGAGATACTTTGGTGTGGGTAAAATCAATGACAGTCAGGTTAACGCTTATGCCGAGCGTCGAGGGTTTTCTTGGGAGCAAGCGATGCAGTGGCTGGGCAACAACTATCAAGGATAAACTTTCAGGTTCGCTATTCCATACGGATCAGAGAACAGCCATCAAACCATAAGGCACCAGAAACAGAGGACCCCAGTGTAAGCCGTAGACTGGTGGCATCCTCAGGTACAAATGAATCAATCGAGACCGACTCCCAATCATAGGTTCCCAAACGAACCTCGTGTACATCACTTTTGATAGAGGCGCCATTGCTGTCGAGATAGTCGAGGACAATTTTTGTTTGTGTGGCATCTTGACGATATTCAACTCGGGCATTCTTGGCCTGAACAAAGGTTTGAAAGCGCACTTTGTAGGTATCACCCACCGGTATTTCTTGGCTGAGGTTGGGAAACACCATTGTTTCTTCAGTGTTATAGAAGCGAACACTGGTCTTGCCGTCCATGAAAATGTCTTCGTCTACGGAGGCGGTACCAACGGGCTCCGGATTTTCAAAGCGAAAGCCCACCCCTTTATCCCACTCTCGAAACCGAAGTTCAAAGGAGGCATTCTCAAAGGGCATCAAAGAATACTGACCAGTAGTGGGCGGGAGTGGTTTGGTCCCGATGGCTTCTTCTAAAATATTGCGGGACTGTTGGGCAAACTCAGGCGTAAACGGTTGTGCCAGGGTAATGGTTTTGCGTTTGGTTGTGCCTTGGTGTTTGTAAGAGATTTCCATGGCAATATCAATTCCATTGAACGAGCCAACACGAATGGCAACCAACTTTTTGGATAATCCCAGTGACTTGGCAATGGCAATGGCTTGTTTTTTCTCGGCTTTGTCCATGCTGTCGAATTTTCGGATGATACTATCACTTTTTCGCAATTTGTGTCTTTCAGTACTGGGGATGGTCACCAAATATTCCAATGCCATCTTTGTGGCAGGTTCGACCAACATGACTGCAATGTGTGGATGGGTATTACCCAGTTCCAACAAGGTATCATTGTTTGGTGCACTGTCGTAGGTGGCAAGGGCTACTTGCAATCGACCATACGGTGTGAGTTCATTGGCACCTTGAAGCCATTCTTGACGGATAGGTTGTTCTGCTTGGGCAATGGAAAGGAATACACTAGATAGCAAAGATAACATCGACGACTCTCTTGAGGTGGAACATGAATACAACAGGTCACAGTTTCTTTTTATTGCACTGTACTTGTACCTGTCTTGCTTTCTATATCACACTGAAGACTGATCAATCTACAATTCTCAATGTGGGTTTGGATGTAGAAGGTTCAGTAGCGGTTGGTGCATCGTCATCGACAAAGAAGGTAATCTGTTCAAAGGCTTCCCATGGGAAAAAGCAGGTGTATACCGCATCAAATGAGAGGCGGATTTCCAATCCTTCTTCGAAGTATTCAGGTCGATAGTGATGAAAAAAATCAGCATCCAAACGGATAGGTAACTTATCGCCAAATTGTTTCAGAGTCTGTTCTGGCACGCCTGAGTTTTGGAGATGCTTGGTGTTGACAACGAAAAATAGATTGCACCCCAATGAAAATCCGAGACGGAGTGCTTGTTCGGAGTGTACACCCACAGGGTCTGGTGTCCAGTCGTGGTCTGATGTGGCTGGATTGTCTTCATCGTGTAAGTGCAATGTTTGAGAATCTTCGACTTTCTGTTGCAAGGCCTCGGTTTGGACATTATCCAATTGTGGCATAAATCGCTGTAAGTCAGCGTCTTGAATCTCCAACTTTGTCGCAAAAGTACTCAAGTCATCCACGGTTAAGGGCAATTGTCCAGACAATATCTGTTTGATTTCCTTTTTGTTTCGACCCATCAGTTTTGCCACTGCCCCTGTGCTCATCTGTTTTTCTTGCAGAACAGCGAGGATTCCTTGGATGATGTATGAAGAGGGTGATGTCATAACGGTGACTTCCTTTTTGTGGTGTCAGATCAAATTGAAAAGAGATATAGCATAGTATATGTCGATGTTTATCTCTATTATGGTTGTTCTGTCAACATGGTTCCTCTTTCAAGCATTCTTTGTTGGGGCTAGAAAGCAGCGTCGTAAACACTTCTCTAAAACGGTTACGGGGACGATTCGTGAGGTTGTCGATGATGTTCCGATGATTGTGACCTCTACCCATCGTCATCTCAATCTGGCACCAAATCAACCGATGCACACCACTGGTCGCTTGGTCATTACAGAACAGTGGATGGTTCTTGCTTCTGACAAGGGAGTGTTGTTGCGTGAAGAACGAGGGGGGACGCTAAAAGTCAAGGCCTTAGGTAAAGGAAAGTGGATGTTGCTCGGTCGTACACCCAATCGAGAGTCTGAATTGCGAATTATAATTGTACCCACAGGAGATCAGTCTTGGATCGAGGCATTACGTCAATTCTGTACCCACTAATGATCGTCTGTCTGTTCTTGACCGGCTGTCAACCAAATCATTTAGAGAATGGAACCTGGTCTT
>CAKZLX010000685.1 GCA_937127265.1 uncultured Pseudomonadota bacterium | reverse complement strand
AACCTTGTTCATCGTTGACATACCTTGCAGTAGCCGACCAATACTGCATCGCCTCGGTGTAGACAACTTTGTTTTCCAAGTCAACACTCATGGTCGCCAAGTTAGGGCTGGCTTTGGTCCAGTCTCGACAATACGATTCTTCTCTTTCTTGTACAAACACACAAGAGCACATATCCTTAGCCCGATAAGAGGTGAGCAGTTCGAGATCGTGGTTGTTGTAGCCTTGGTTGCATCCAAAGAGTACTATTATTATCCAAAGCATCATCGGTTAGCCCTCCTTTAAAATCGATGAGAGAAGGAAGCATTGAACATCCAATCACCAGAAGTCGTCGGAATGACCATCGCACTAGCAGACGTATCCTCAGTTTGCATCGCAATCCACGAGGGTATCGGTAATAAAAGCGCACTGACCGCACCATAGAGCAGTTTATCTTCCCAACTTTGCGTGGATATTCCCAAAGCAGTACCACCGGCATATAAACCAACATTTAAGCCTAGCGTCTGTCCAAAAGCCCGTGAACCATCCAAAGTATATCCATAGGCATCTGCCAATTTCGAAGACATCCCAACCGATACCGCACTGGGCACAAGAATCCCTGTCAGGACCGAAGGTAGCATCCCTTGGACCAACTGATTGGAGGTTCCTGTCAACGCCTCTCCCAATCCGTAAGTGACCGGCATACTGACCGCAGTCGCCAACACCGTTTGACCATATCCACGCCATTTTGATGACGCCGCATTTGCCACAACCAAACTCATTGCCAAGATGAGCATCTAGCCTCCCGATTCACTTGTCACTCTTGGTAGTGTACACCGTTTTCCAAGACAAAACAATCTTATTCCCATTCAATGGTGGCCGGTGGTTTATGACTCACATCATAGGCTACGCGATTGATACCTTCAATCTCATTGATAATTCGGGTGGAAACACGCTCCAGCAACTCCCACGGCAAACGAACCACATCCGCGGTCATTCCATCTTTTGAATGTACTGCCCGCAAGGCAACCGTCCACTCATAGGTACGATCATCCCCCATGACCCCAACCGACTTCACAGGCAGAAATACCACTCCCGCTTGCCAGATTTTGTCATACCATCCAAAGTTGTGTATCTCTTCAATGAAAATCTGATCTGCCCTTCTCAATAAAGACAATCGTTCAGCGGTAATCGGTCCAAGCATCCGTACCGCTAAGCCAGGACCTGGAAAGGGATGACGAAAGACCCGTTGGTGACTAAGTCCAAGTTCCAACCCCAAAGCTCGTACTTCGTCTTTAAACAACTCTCGCAACGGTTCAATCAGGACAAAGTTCATATTTTCTGGTAACCCACCCACGTTGTGATGACTTTTGATGGTTGCCGATGGCCCCCGAAAGGACAGTGATTCAATCACATCGGGGTACAATGTCCCTTGGGCCAACCATTGAATTTCTCCATGCCTTTTGGACAATCGATTGGCTTCTCGTTCAAAGACCTCAATAAACACACGTCCAATCGTTTTTCTCTTTTGCTCGGGATCAGTAATACCATCCAAAGCAGTCAAAAACTGGGTCGAGGCATCCACCACAGTCAAATCTAGTTCAAAAAACTCTTGTTCAACAGCCTCTCTTTCGCCTTGACGCAATAAACCATTGTCCACAAAAATACAATGTAAGCGCGGTCCAATCGCCTTTTGCAACAAAGCCGCAGTAACCGATGAATCAACACCTCCACTCAAACCACAAATCACGTGGTCACTTCCGATCTTGGCTTGTAAAGCGCTTACCTGTTCGGTAATAAAATGTCCCATCGTCCATGTTTGTGGTGATTGACACATCCCCAAGACAAAGTTTTGTAATAAGTGCTCACCATATTGAGTATGGGCAACTTCAGGATGAAATTGTACCGTGACCCAAGGATGCAGCTTATGGGTCATCAGGGCAATCACCCCCGTATCGGATCGACCAAGTACACTCCATTGCTCACCCGCTTCTTCTACGTGATCGCCGTGACTCATCCAAGCGATACTTGCAGTTGGAAGTCCCCTTGTGAACAGATGCTCCCCTGACAATTGCAACGTTGATTGTCCATATTCTCGTTTTTGTCCACGCTCTAAGACAGCACCCGTATGTTGTGCCAACAATTGCATCCCGTAGCAAACACCCAATGTGGGTATCTCGGTTGACAACCAACGCGGATCAACCACTGGCGCAGTATCCCCTAATACCGATGCTGGACCACCACTTAAGATGATGCCATCATATTGCCAATCTGGCTGAAAAGGTTCAGTACAAGGATGAATCTCGCAATAGACCTTCATTTCCCGAATTCGTCTGGCAATCAACTGCGTAAACTGCGACCCGAAATCCAAGATGAGTATTCCCTTGTACGACATCGTATCTCCAATGGTAACGGTTTTAGAAACTCGCCGAGAACTCTCCACCGGTTAAGGCATCGAGATTAGCGGTCATCTCTTGTAAACGCAATTCCATTTCAATCTGATCAGACAAAGAGGATGGTGGATTGAGTAAATTGTCCACTTGTAAACGACGACGATCGAAATAGAGACGGGTTACCTCATCCAATACTTTCTCGCGCATTTTATTGGCTTTACCGGTTTCGTTGATCACACGAATCTGCTCCGATGACATCACTAATTTGTCGAGACGCCATTCTAATTTGACAACCACTTTGTCATCATTTCCAATTTGTACATAGTCCGTTTGGGCTTCTGTTGTACCATCGGCACCCGCTACATAATCATATCGTGTGCCCTCATCCAACTGCTTTTCGTATTGCAGATTTACTTTTGGCAACGCGTAGGCACGTTTGGAAGAAGCCAACCACTTTTCCATCAATTCAGGGTTGCTTTTGGAGTACCGCATCGCCATCGCTTGCACTGCACGAATGTCTGGTTCAGGTGCAAACTCTGCCATCACTGAATCAACCGAATTAAACTTTTTGGTACGATTGGTAGAGACTTGTAAGGTGATTATTGATTCTGTTCGTAAACTGTCTAGGGCGGATTCACTCAAATTGAGGACCCGCAACGCTTCTACATTGGGAATGCCATTGTGACTATCGCGATACGCAACAATCGATTCTGCCATGGAAGAGTCAATTGTGGAGATCGCAGATAATTCTGCCACTGTGGCAGTGTTCAAATCAACTTCTGCCCATCCAAATGACATCAACATTGTCATCATTAAACCAAACATACATTACTCCTGTGCCTGTAAAGCCATATAAAATTTTCCATCTGTGTATAAATCCAAATATGCAGTGACTTCATCTTGCTCCAACCGATGCAACACTTGGTCGGCAATCGGTGCTGTTAATAACAACCGACTTTGTTGCTCCAATCGAATCGCCGCTGAATACAAATCAATAATGCGCTGGGTTCTCGCCTTTCTTTGCGCATGTAATGTCAACGAAACATTGCTGGCGGCCGGAACCACACCACCCAAATCACTGCGGTAAACATTGTTACCAATCACCATGATGTCATCGGTGAGGTTGGCAAATCCCACATCGGTCGATGCCGTTTGACAATTGCCAAAACACATATTGGTGACCACTTTCCAAGGTACTTGCTCCATACCAATCGTTGAAATTGAATCGTAATTGGCGGTGATTGATCGGTCATGACCATAATCATAAGTCATCGATAAGGTGGGAATCCAGCGTAACAATTGGGTTGCTCGCTCCACCGCTAATGCTTCCATTTGTTGATCAATCTCTTGGGTTGCTGCGTCCACCAAAATATCGACATCCACATTGGTGACTGACAGTGCCCCAACATCGACGAAATTCTCTGATGGTTTCGATTGGGTCAAATAAAACCCACCCTGCTCAGTGGCAATCACAAAAGACCCCTTCCAGGCCACAGCATCTTCAATTTGTACTCGTGGCAAGCCTTCTTGTAATTCCTGCCAACTGTCTCCTTGATCAATGCTTTCCCACACCTGTGTCTGATCAAAGGCCAACAGTCCAAAGTTCCACTCATCTTCAAGCATTTGATCAAACTGAATCTGAGTTCGCTTCACTTGAAAAGTGGTACCCAAATCTTGTGAATACAAAAAACCCAACGAAGACATCGCCCACAATTGGTTGTCCAGACTCAATTCCAAAGTGGTGAATTCAACATCATCATAGCCAACAGCCGGCATTTTGGACCAGTTTCGGGCATCAATACTCACCCATACACCACTGGAGGTCCCCGCAACCAAATAGGTTCGATTGGTGGCAAAATCATGCACATAGAGATCTCTGGGAATATTGAGGTTTAATTTCCAAGAACGACCTTTGTCTTGAGAAACATAAAGGCCTTCAGCCGTACCAGCCACATAAATACCGTTGAGAGAAGAAAAGTCATAGGCAGGTGGCAACGATTCCATCTCCTCCCAAGAATCACCATCATTGGTCGATCGAACACACCCTTGATCCGAACAGGCAAAAACCAATGGCGTCTTCTCATCTGTCCACAAAGTAAACACCGCATCTTCTGCACTTTGGGCCAACAAGGGATCGTCGATGGCGGATTCCCACTCATTGCCTACAGAGTCTGCAACCACAAACTCTTCGGTGTCTTCATCATACTCTGGGGTATCATCGTATTCATCCCACTGTTCTGACATCGAACTTTCCAAGTCCAACAACAGGTCCTCTTCATTGACCATCTCCGTGGAACCATCATAAACCAACTTCCAGGTACCATCTGTATTCAAACGGTGCACCATTCCCGCAGTGTCCATCACTAACAAACGATCGCTCCAAGTGGCTCCCACCGCCTTTAACGGACGATACAAACGCAACGGTTTCCACTCATGATCAAACTGCCAATGAAAACGACCACTGTCCGTCTCCATCTCATTATCCAACACAGGTTCTGTCTGGGCTTGGGCGACCGCTATCCACCCCATGTAAAAAGTGATCATCATCATTAATGTTTAATTCAAATCGATCAAGATTGCGATCTGTCTACAATTTTCCAACATGAAACTATTACAATCTTAGGGTGCTTTGGGGATGAGATTTTTTAAGGACGAGGCAACTTCACGGATTGACTTCCCTTTGTTTAAATAAATATAATTATCGTGTTGTTTTTTTAGTGGCACAGGGTAGTCAGTGGACAACGCGACAATATTGAAACTGTTGGCATGGATATTCTGTCGCACAAAGTCGACGACACCTTTGGGAAACGGTATCGAGGTGTGATCAAAAACCAAAATACTAGGCATATGCCGACCAAGCAATACACCCGCCTCAAAGATATTACTGCAAGTCAATACCAACACGTCCGAATTGACTTCTAAAAAGACTTTTAAGGTATCCATATACTCAACATTGGTGTCTACCAACAAGACTTTGGCCGCTTTCGAAGGCGCTGGTGTCAACATTTGCTCTAATAAGTATCCGTTGTCACAAGCAAAGGTGACAAAGTCTTCTCTGCGAATCCGACGATGACCTCCGGGGGTTCTAAACGACTCAAACCGTCCTGCGTCGGCCCAATTAATGATGCTCGGTAAACTGACGCCAATCAATTCTGAAGCATCTTTTGTTGTCAGCAGTTCCTTACGCAGAATTCGCTCTTTATCGCTCACCAGCCCTCCAAATAATTCAAAGTGCTGATATCATAATTCAAATACTATAACCTTTCTACAAAAGATGATAATTTTGCAATTAAAAAACAGCAGACAAGCCGCTGTTTTTATTTAACCAATATAGAGTTTATATCTATTGAATGGTAAAACGAAAGAGTGTTTCACCAACTTTTAATTCTTCACCACCATACAATTTGTACTCACCCTCGAAAGCCTCACCGTTTACCAAGGTTCCATTGGCGGACTTCAAATCAACGAGGTAGAACTGATTGCCACGACGCAATAGTTCACAGTGGTTTCTGGACACTTTACTATCATCTTTGATTTGAATATCATTGTTGGGCGCACGACCAATCTTATAATTGGTGCCTTTAAATGGATATACAACCTCCGATCCATGAACGCCGTGATCCCGAATCAGCATCGCGGAAGGCAAGTCGGCATCCAACCCCATACTCATACCACCTAAATCAATGCTCCCAGAAAAGTCATCTGGATCAATCAATTCTGCGGACAAATCCAACCCTTCATCAAACCCCAAACTGTCGTTACTCAATTCAAAATTCAGTTCATCTCCGGGAACACTGGCAAACGGGGATGGGCCATCATTGAACTCAAGATCGGCATCCAAATCACTCAAGACATCATCACCCAAAGCCTCAATCGGCTCCAAGGCGTCTTCGAGCTCTGCGATTGGTGGTAAGTCACCCAAGTCATCACCAACAACAGATAACATCGGTGTTTCAGGTTCAGTTGGGGTGGGCACGCTCGAACCGACAAGTGAATCCGCGGTGTCTTTCTTTTCGTTAACCGGTGCTTCAACACTTTTTGACTGTTGAGATTGAGGTGCTGCACTATTCGTCACGGGCTCAGCAGCTCCACTCAAGGCGGACCAAGTGTCGAACATCTCTTCGATACCTTGAATTTCGGCATTATAAGAATCGACTTGTGTAGCATAATCTGACATCGAGGCTTTCAATTCAGACAGTTGGTGATTGAAGTCATCATCACTCAACGCACCAATCGCGTGGCGTAAAATCAATTCTTGCTCTACTTCATCATAGGCTGCGTTATTGTGTTTTAAGGTCGCCAATGCTTCCTTCGTTTGTGTCAAAACATCGCCTTGAACACCCAAAAAATCAGTTATTTCTTGTGTCACAGATTGTTGTTTAATCACATATTCCAATTGTAACTTTTCGACGACTGAAGCTGAAAACTGACCCGCTTGTTGCTGAATTTTATCAATGAAGCCTTGAAATTTACTCCACTCGGTCACCAATTGGTTGAATTTTTCTACGTTCGCTTTCATGACTCTTCTCCGATGAATTTTGAAACTAGAAGATGTGTAACCACTTCTCAATGCACATTGCACAGCAAAGTATCAGTGTTTACTGATTTGTTACTTTCTAGATATAGAGACCTTTCTCATACTCTGCCACCTTGCCAATCCATACTCCATCACATGTAGTCATCGGTAGCGCGATCCGTATAATTGTCGAAACGAGTGTGCTTACCTTCAAAGAACAATTTGACAGTCCCTGTGGAGCCATTTCGCTGCTTGGCAATAATGACTTCAGCCACACCCTTGTCTGGACTTTCCGGATTGTAATACTCA
>CAKZLX010000684.1 GCA_937127265.1 uncultured Pseudomonadota bacterium | reverse complement strand
TATCTTCCGAATTACCGGTACTAGCAATCAATCCCTGTGTGGACATCGGATATTCTCCAGTCTCAAACAGGTGGTAGAGTCCAGTATTAAAATAGCCATGACGTCTTTCTGGTTCAGTCTGTGGTTGATCAAAAAACAATCCCCCATGACAAACAGAGCACCGCATTTTATCCCCAAAGAACAATGCCATTCCGCGTTGCTCAGTCGCAGACAATGCAATTTCACCACGATACCACTGATCATATCGAGAATTCCCATCGATGATACTCAAGGTAAAAGCGCTGATCGCATCAATGGTGTTCTCAACAGAGATTGGGTCAGTATCGGTTGGGTAGACCTCAGCAAACCACTCTTGGTACCGTTCACTGTCAGCAAGACGCTCTAGCATCAAGGGTTCGGTCATCCCCATTTCCAGAGGATTATCAGCAAACAGCGGTATCAACATGTGTTCTTCTACACTGTCGATTTGTCGATACCAAGTCAACTCTTCACGCCAAGCCACATTAACCAACGACAAGGAATTGAGGGGCAATTGGCTGTTTTCAATCCCCAATCCAGTCACCAACCCGTCTGAAAAGGCTTTGGGTTGCTCATGACAGGTTCCGCAACTGCGGGTACCGTTGGCTGACAAGCGCACGTCATAAAACAACCAACGACCCAACTCTCGTTTTTGCGAAGAGATTTCAATCGTGGCTGGTAGCGACGGAAAGTGTTCTGGTAGCCAGTCTGGTCTTTGAGAAGAAACGCCACCATCCGGTTCAGCACACCCACTGAGGGTATTAGTTAAACACCATAATGCTACCCAACCAAATATCGGTTTGATCGGCGGCTTCAACGTGTACCACATAACTACCCCACGCGTGGAATGTCCAAGAGGTTCGATAGATGCCATCATTTTCGCATTCAGCCACTGGTGCAGAAACATCCCCCAGTTCCCAATCCGACGATGCTGGTGTTTCCAAGGTTAAAGTCACCCCTTCTTGGGTATACAGTTCAATGTCACACATCCACTCGGAGACTTCCATCACAAACCACCCTTCGGCAGAGGCTTCTTTGGTCAACAGGTAACTGTCCCCCAAATCGGGCATAATCGTCAATTGACCGGCTTCTGACGCTGAGGAAGGCAACATCGCTGAGGTAGCATCGGAACCGGTGTCACAAGCGCTCCAACCAGCAGGCTCATCGGTTTGGGTATCTTCACTATTTGCAGCGGTATCTTCTGTTTCTTCAGTTGCTTCAGTGGCGTCTTCGGTTTCCAAGGCGGTATCGGTATCTTTTTCGCCACAAGCCAACAAGGTCATCAACAATATATGCATACTTTTCTTCATTTTTTATAGGTACTATTGTCAATAATGTAACTCGTTTTGCCCATCAAAATCCATTTCCCGTTCTGTTGTGAAATTTATTCTTCTACTTCAGTACTCAACAACACTGGTGTTTGACCATCGGTGAGTATCAATTTGCTGTTTGGAGACTCGGCGAACTCATTGAGTACTTCGAGATTGCGCCACTGTAAAGTCATTGGGGTAATCCCTTCGGAAATGATCAAGTTGGCATCTCTGATCCCTTCCGCTTCAATCTTTTTACGTTCGGCTTCTTGCTTTGCCTGTTGCAGTACAAACTGCATCCGTTGTGCATCTTGCTCGGCTTCCAATTTCTGTTCAATCGCACGATAGAGTCCTGCTGGTAAACTAATGCTTTTGAGCAAAACCGCCTCGACTTCAAAACCGTACTCTTTGAGCACCACTTCCATGCTTTCTTCAATCTTGTCCTCGATGACAGCCCGATTACCAGAGTGCATATCCTTGGCGTAAAATTGCGCACAAACATCAGAGGCCGAGGAACGAAAAACGCTTAAAATCAATGTCTGTTCATATTGTAAACCAACATTTTGAATGATGTCCCGTGCCTTGGTTTGATCAATGTTGTATAAAATCGAAATCACCGCATTGACATTTAACCCTTCCTTGGAAGGCAAACTGAGTTCCACCTCAATATTCATCGTACGAGTAGGCACTTTGACTACTTTGGTGGTAAAAGGATTTAAGAGAACACTGCCCGGCTCGTGAATCGTATCGTCTAGATGTCCCAATCGCTGTTTGACACCCACTTCTCCTGGACGAATAACGGCACACCCTGCACCAACGATACCTGCTATCAACACTGGAACGAACGGTTTCCATATCTGACGTTTATTGTACATATCACACTCCTTGGTGTGGTTATTATAAAACAAAAATACTGATGTACCAAACATGGTCAATCTCTTATCGCACCAAAGAAAAGCGACAGTATATTGGCAAATGATCTGAACCCCAAACCGCGTTGGGTATCGAATCTGGAGGGTCTGGAATTTTCAAGGTATCGACCATACACTCTGCACTGTACAAAACATGGTCCACACGACTCCATTGTCGATGAAAACTAGTTGGCTGGCGTGTGTCCACCGCCTGAAATCCTTTTGATAAGCATGCTTGAATGGTGGCACTCTCAACCGTTGCGTTGAAGTCGCCAAAGATCAGCATCATTCTATCGGACATCTGAGACAGATGATCCAACACTGTCGCCATCTGATGAAAACCATCGGTTGTTCCCGGTGGGTCATAATCCAGGTGAAGATGTACCAACCGCCAATCCAACCCCTGATATTCAATATCTATAATTTGTGCCACCCGTCTTGGTTGTCCATCTCTTGAATGGAGAATCACAACCTCTGACGATTGTACCTTGATATCTGGATGAAAAAATAGCGCCAAACCATCAACACTACTTTTTCGTTGTGTATAAATAGACTGGTAGTTCGCAAAACAAATACAAAGATCAGCATACACCTCCGGTTCCACTTCTTGAACACCAATCACCAAGGTTTCGCTCTCCAACTGTGTTTGAAAATAACCAATCAAGCGATTTTTTCGTGCTGCTAATTCACAATACGTGTCCAAAATACCGTTTGCCTTGGTATATCGAATATAGGCCTGTGCCAAGATATTGTAGGAACATAATGAAATAAACATTCCGAATACTCCGGTAGATACTATTACAAATACTATCTCGACAATCTATTTTATCAATTGCTATCAACAATACGTTGGTTAAAATACAATAAAACAATCGAACAAAGGTGACGATATGGGATGGTCAACAATTATTGGTGGAGCAATTGGAGCTGTGGTTGGTGGACCATTGGGTGCTGCGGCGGGTGCTGCTGTTGGAGCATTCATAGACAATACTGAGAACACTGAAACAATACTTGATGCGCCCAAAATTGATGGACAATTTGGTCTTGCCAATGATCAAGATGGAACCTTTATTCGCTTTACCTTTCCCAGTCTACCAACCAACACCATTTTAAGGGTATCGGCTAGCGAACAAGATCGCTACGTTCGTTCTACCCACGCCAATTACGCGGATGACGATGGTGATTTTTGCATCCTAACCTTAATCGACAATTCCACCCATTCAATCTATATTCCCAAAGGTGTCTTCCAAAGACAGAACCCTTCTTCCATCACCCTACATTTTTCTTTCATTCAAACCGATGGAAACGGTGAAAACGCCACTTTGTTGGGTCAAAATCGCTATACGGTAGATATTCCAACTGGTATCTATATAGAATGTGCTCAATGGCGACCGTTGATTTATTTGTGTACCCACCTTGGTTATGCAGATGGTCATTTAGATACGTCGGAGATTGAAACATTGATGGCACTCTTGGTTGAGGAATTAGAGATCCCACCATCTGAACTGTCACAAGTAGCACAGATGATGCAACAGTACAACCAATGGACTCTTGCCGACTGTATCAAACACTATAAACGTCGGTTCCCAGAAGTTGAATCTTTTGCACTGCTCAAATGTCTCAGTATTATCGTCGAAGCAGACGGTGTCATTCATCCAAATGAAATCTCCATGATCGAACAAGTTCATCAACTGTTGGGCTTGCCACCAAGCGCTTGGCAGGAATGTGCACAAAGTTTAGGACTCATCCCGAATCAGTCCAATCCTGCACTCAAAGAATACCGAGATCTGTTAGGGGTATCTGAAACGGCAACCACCAAAGAAATCAACCGTGCTTTCCGAAAGATGGTAGCCGAATACCACCCTGACAAACACCAAAATCTCCCACACCACTTTCAACAATTTGCCACTGAAATGATACAAAAACTGGGACGTGCAAAAGATGAATTATTAAAAGTTGCTCCTGCCTAAAACGCTTGCTGAATTGAAAGGCTCATCCCAATTGAATAATTTGGGTACACACTCGTTAGTTAATTGATTCATCAAAGAGGTTTCCATGCGTGCACTACTCACAAGTCTAATGCTCCCTGTTCTTTTCTCTTGTAATGGCGATGGCAGTGGTAAAATGAACCTCTATACCATTGAAGACGATATCGAATTGGGGCGTCAGTTGCGCGATGATATTGCCTCTGACCCTGAAACCTATCCGGTACTTTCAGAAACCCAATATGCTGAAGCCTATGCCCACTTATATGAAATTCGCGATACCATTTTGGCCAGTGGTGCGGTTACCCATGCCGATGACTTTGATTGGGAGTTGCGAATTATCCACGATGATGAGACCCTCAATGCCTTTTGTGCGCCTGGCGGATACATCTATGTATATACAGGGCTGATCAAGTTCTTGTCCCACGAAGACAACTTGGCAGGTGTTTTGGGTCATGAAATCGCCCATGCCGACTTGCGGCACTCCACCCAACAGTTGACCCAAGCATTTGGCGTGGGGGTCTTGTTTGCCATTTTAACGGATAGTGACCCTGGACTCATCTCTCAAATCACCGAAGCCTTGCTCAACCTCTCTTTCAGTCGCTCCGATGAACGAGAAGCCGATGAAGCCTCGGTGGATTATCTTTGTGGCACCTCGTATGCCGCCGATGGAACCGCTGGATTCTTTGAGCAAATGGAGGGTTTTGAACTCCCACAATTTTTGAGTACTCACCCCAGTTCAGACACCCGCGTTGAAGACATCATCGAGTATGCCACCACCCTCGAATGTGATCTGACATTGAACCCCGATGCCAACTATCAAGCGCTCATTGATGCCTTGCCAGAATAATCTATCGCCCTAATTCTTCCCTGATGGACTCGAACACCACCTGATGCCCCTTTATGTTCCAATGGGGATCGCTTTGAAAATAGAGCGCTGATCCACCCGATTGTTGCAACCAAGGATAGACATCGACCACTTCTAATGTTTCGGGAATTCTCTTCTGCAACTGTTCAACAACCTGGTTAGCCAAACCATCCTCATAAAAGGCCTCCATCGGTGGGATAAGCCATACACGACATCGTTGTAGCGAGCGTTGTTGACACTGTTTCGCCATCCGTTGCAACTGAATCTCGGTACTGTCCAAGGCTTGATTCAACTGCACAAGGTCTCTTAACTGGGCCATTTGCATCTTCTTTTCGATAAACCGTTCATCGTTCGAGATTGACCACAAGGCATAGAGTCTAGACAACAGTTTGGAATACTGCACCCACTGTAGCCAACCCTTTTCACTTTCCCAGGAGACTTCTAAAGATTCACTGGGAGCCAAAATTGGACGAGTAGCCCAATCATTTTCCCAAATGTCGTTCCCCCAAAAGAAAAATAACCACACCTCGGTCGGACTGATGGTGTTTTGTTCTTCCCACAATGCCAGTGTATTTTCCGTACTGTACCCATCGACCCCAGCATTCCACCAGGTAATATCCGTAAACTCACGGTTCAACCGTCCGACAAAACTCTCAGCCCATGCCACTTGCCCCGCAAAGAGGAAGGAGTCACCCAGCAACAAAATCCGTCGGTCTTTGACTTCAACCGTATCAGATTGGGAGACTCGAAAGCCATGTTCATCGGTGTACACCCAGTTATCATACTCTCGCCCTTTGAATCTCGCTTGTCGATTGGGATGATGGACAAACCGAATCTTTTGTGGTTGCTGTCCCGGGGCAAACCCACCAACTGGCTTATACAAATCGGTTGGCAACTGAGAGTGAACGATATCAGCCACAAACGCATCATGCCAAGTTGGGAACAGTCGGACCCCCAGTTCACCAAGTATTCCTGCCATCAGTACCCCAAGAAGCAACCCCAACCAACGATGATACACTTTACGCGTCATAAAAGGCACCCTTTCAATCAATCTTGAATATGATATAATGGATTTTGCAACATCATTTACTGTATCCACATTCTATCTGCGTGAATATAATGTCTTTATTCTGTTTACGAACATCGATCTGTCTAAATTTGACTATTGTCCTCACTGGTTGTGGCGTTGGACTGCAAACCGATGGACCACTGTTTGACAGTGGATTCATCGAAGAACCCAGTTCGGAGCCCTCTAATGACTCTGACCCATGGGGAACTGATACCGATGATAGTAATGACACCGATGTCTCGGATACCAATGACACCAACACTACCGACACTTCGGACACCTCAGACACCAGCGCCCAAAACATCCCCAACCTCGTATCTTCTGTATCTCCGTTGTATGGCACCACCGCTGGAAGCACCGAGGTCACTATTTTTGGCGGTCCCTTCACCAGTGATGCCACCGTTTCTTTTGGTGGAACACAAGGTGTCGTCCTCTCCAACAACGGAAGCATGCTGCGGGTCAACACGCCTTCTGCCAGCATCGATGGTGCAGTGGAAATCCGAGTAGATATGGACGATGGATACGGTATTGCCGAGGAAGCATACGTCTATTTTGAAGATGGTCTGGGTAAAACGGCCACCATTGGCGTCATCGGCAAAGTGGAATATGTCGGACAATACTGGAATGGTGGCGTGGTTCCTGATCCAACGGCTCACATGTGGACTGCCTTTACTGCACCAGTCGATGTTCACTTTTGGCAATTGAGCACCCCTGCACTCAACACCTGTTCCCGCAACGGGATTGATGCCAATGGCGATGGTTTCAACGACGACATCAATGGGGACGGGGTGGTCGACAACGGTGACTTTTATCAATTCTCTGGCACCCTCACTGTGGTTGATGTCGGAGCCGATTCGGTCATGATGACCGGTACCAATGGTATCCTGCTCACCAGAGGTTCGAACGACCCTA
>CAKZLX010000683.1 GCA_937127265.1 uncultured Pseudomonadota bacterium | reverse complement strand
ATCTTTTATCTTTTGGTTGCCATTAACAAATACCTCAAGTAGCCCAGATACAAAAGTGTCCGAATTAGGAAGAGTAAACACTGTTGTCGCCCCATCAGGAGACTCTACTGGCGTTTCCTTCGAATGGAACATGGATGATGGCACAGTGTATGATGGCACAACCTTGGAACACACCTATGGGCAGGTGGGACGTTATCGTGTCATTCTCAGTGCAACAGGGTCTGGTGGAGAACGGGATTCCGACATTCTCAATGTGGTTGTCCATGCGCCACTACAAGAAATACCACCCCAAAGCAATCATAGTATGGTGGTGGTCGAACAGGGAATCTGGAGTATCCTACCTGAATCAAATAGCCTGCACTATTTGCCTTTTGATCAAACAGAGCCCCTCGAACAAGTTGAAGTCTGCCAAACCCCTTCCTCGCTGGCACGGTTCAACCAATCAATGATCGTTTCTTGCAGTGCCGAGCCAGCCTTGGTATGGATTGATCTCTCGACAGAACCCTATGGTATGACCAAAGTCAATTTACCCACTGGCTATCGCCCCAGTGCCCTTCTGCCACCAACCGAAACAGATCCGCGTTGGTGGGTGGTCGATTCGGCGACCGGACAAGTTGGTCATTTTATCGAGGATGAAACAATTAGTTGGATTGATGTTGGAGATGATCTCAAAGGAATCGCCCGACACAGTGATGGAACGATTTTATTACCCGAGTTTCGATCCAAATATACTGGTGGAAAGATTCATACCCTCGATCCAACGAGCGGCAACCTCTCAACCATATCATTATCACTGGACACGATCGGTGATTCAGACAATACCACTGGTGGTGTGCCCAACCTGTTGGAAACCATATACCCCAGTCCAGACGGTTCTCGAATCTATACCCCCTACTCACACGCCAATATCCTACGGGGAGACTATCTATCTGGACAGTCCCTCACCCACGAAACCAGCCTGCGAGGAATTCTTGGCTATCTGGACTGGACAACCCAAGCTGAAACCGTGGATACCCGTAAGCACTTTGATGAAAAAGGAAGAGCGACCGCGCTCGCCTTTTCACCCTTTGGTGATCTGATCTATGTATTGCACAGTGGGGTGGCCACCATCTCGGTCATCGATGCTTTTTCCCACCAAATTCTCGGCAGTATACCTAATGTAGGGCTATCCCCAACCGATATCCTCCAACACCACGATACCCTTTATGTATACAGCTGGCTGACTCGGGAAATCTTGGCCTATACAATTGCCGACCCGATGCGCCCTGCATTCTTATGGCAACGCTCTTTTATCCAATCTGAACCACTTGACGAAACCATCTTGTGGGGAAAACAAATTTTTCATGATGCCTCTGATCCACGAATGACCCGTACTGGTTATATCGCTTGTGCCCACTGTCACCCCAATGCTGATCATGATGGTCAAACTTGGGATTTTACCGATCGAGGAGAGGGTTTGCGCAACACCACCTCACTGTGGGGACGAGGTGCGATGAACATGGGACCGTTTCACTGGTCGGGCAACTTTGATGAACCGCAAGACTTTGAAAACGACATCCGTTTGCACTTTGGTGGCAGTGGCTTCCTTGAGGATAGCGATTGGGATCTTGTCGCCGATCCGTTGGGCGAATCCAAAGCCACTCTGTCGCCCGAACTAGATGCCCTTGCTGCCTACATGTACAGTCTAAATACCATACCGACCTCCCCCTATACAATCGAAGACTCCGCCTACCAAGAGGCCCTTGCCACTTTTGTTGCCCTTGATTGTCACTCCTGTCATGGTGGAGACTGGTGGACCGATTCTGATATCGAGACCATGATACGTCACGATGTCGGTACGATCACCGCTGCCAGTGGTTCTCGACTGGGTCAATCCTTGGACGGTTTGGACCCACCTACCTTACTGGGTCTCTCC
>CAKZLX010000682.1 GCA_937127265.1 uncultured Pseudomonadota bacterium | reverse complement strand
ACTTCAACATTACATTTAACGGTATTTATATCTCCAGCAGAAGCGTTTGCTTGTGCAACATTGTTTAAATTTTGATTATCAAAACGTTGAACTTGAGTGATACAATATTCCAGAGGTTTTGAAATAAATGTAGTCCTCTCTTGTGTGTCAAGGAAGAAATGTTTAGCAACTAACTCGCAACGAATCAGATTTTTATTTGGATATTTTCGACAAGATAAAATATCTTCACCAGAAACCATATTTGTAAATTTTCTAAGACGGAATTCTACTTTGATTGTACTATTTGTTAAAGCGGATATAGGAAGACTAGAAGTAGGATCCCTAGTAAACCAAAAAGGTAATGGTATCCATAAATCTTGTTGTCCTCTATTTGGTCTTCGCTTGCCCAGTCTGAATGGGGTGTTCATTTGTTCAAATTAGGTGCATTTGATGATCTGCTGTGGCAAGATCAAGATTTGCCGGTGCAAACCGAGCATCCTTTGTTAACAGAGCGTTTGCGTGCCTTTTCGGAGCCCATGGAATGGATGGAACCCTGTTCTTTTGAAATGGGCAGTGACTCGTTGGAGGCTTGGGATTTCGAAAGTCCAGTGCATACTGTCGAATTGACAACGGGGTTTTGGGTTGGACGGTATGTGGTGACCCAACAGTTGTATTGGTCAGTGATGGGAGCAACAGGTGATATTGCCCCAGAAGACAGAGGTGCTTTGAAACCGATGGTGAAAGTGTCCTGGTACGAAGCCTTGATGTTCTGCAATCGTTTGAGTTTGATCACCGGTCGAACACCTGTCTATTCCTTACATGGTAGGGTCTTCGACAAAGAACGCTACGATGAATCTCCGGAGCCTCCATCGATGATTCAGTGGAATCAAAAAGCCAACGGTTATCGTTTGTTAACCGAGTCCGAGTGGGAGGTTGTGGCGGGTGCATTTCAAAATTGTATCTTTTCTGGATCGGATGACTCTGATGAAGTGGCTTGGACAATCGAAAATAGTCAGAATCGTCTTCACAATGTCGGTCAAAAACAAGCCAATGCTTTGGGGGTATTTGATATGAGTGGTCTGGTTTGGGAATGGTGTTGGGATGGCTATGATTCAGCCTATTATAAAAATAGTCCTGTGCAAAATCCCCAAGGGGCTCATGCCTCCAACCAACGTGTTTGTCGAGGTGGTTCTTTTCTTGGAGACTCATCTAATGTTAGGATTAGTCTACGGGGACGAGCCGTGTTCGATACGCATTGGCGAAATTTGGGGTTTCGGATAGCCTGTGCAGAATAAAATTGCGTCGTAGAGAGATGTAGGCTTATACAGGCGAAACCAACGATATGAAATTGTTCCAACAGTAATATTCTGACTACCAAAGAGAGCGTAACTATGTCCATCCACTCCAACTCACAAGCTGAACCACGGCTGTACTTGGTGACTCAACCCCATCCCAACTGGTTTACACAGGTGTCTCAACTCTTGGAGAACGGCGTTTCAATCGTTCAGATTCGAGACAAAGTGGCTTCAGATGACAATGTTGCTCGAAATGTCGAAAGGGTATTGAATTTTGTTCAAGCCAAAGGGTTATCGACTACGGTATTGTTGAATGATCGTGTCCATCTTGCCAAACAGTTTGGTATTGGTGTGCATTTGGGACAATCAGATATGTCACCGGCTCAGGCCCGAATTGAATTGGGTGGCGATCTCCCTATTGGTTGGACGATTCACGATGATGTGGCTTGTGTTGAACAGCAAGTCGAACATATTGATTATGTGGGGGTCGGACCCATTTTCCCTACAACAACCAAATTGGACACCAAATCCGTACTGGGCGTAGAACGACTAGCGACTGTATGTCGTACCTTATCTGTACCAGTGGTGGCGATAGGTGGTATTCAGGCGGATAACATTCAGTCTGTTCGTGAGGCAAAACCATGGGCGATTGCCATGAGTTCTGCTTTAATGCACTGTACACCTGACCAGTTCTATCGTTTCTTGACTACTTGATTGGTGTTGATGAAGCCGCGGTGCGACAGGGCTTTATTCACAAGGCAGTTCTGCACAAGAAAACAATACCTCTACACCACTCAAATCATCAGAATACCGCCAAAAATCAACGGAAGTCGTCAACTCTTCAGTGGTGAGGTCGTAATTCAAATTGCCAGAGACCCCTTGAACATTGATGGGACTTCCCACTTCGAAGGCAGTTTCGATTTGATTCCACCCTTCAGGAGATAGACGGACTTCATTGCTGGTTGTATCAGATAGGTTTCGTAGACCACGGGCGAGACCCAAGATATCGTGAGAAGTTTCATTGGCATTGGCCCAAGTGAGAGCACTGGCCGCCAACCACGTGGCATCATAAGTATGTGCTGCAAAGACACTTTTGGTGGCATCTAAGCCTGTGACGGTATTAAACCGACTGGCAAACTGATCAAACTGGGTTGAGGTAGGAATTGATGGTTTGGTTCCTCTGATTTGATTGACGATACTGGTTTCCAAGGTTTCATTCCCACCAGTATAGGCAATAATATCCTCTAACAACGCTTCTTTTGAGGCGGAGTCGGTTAAAAACAAGGGGGTTTCAGGATGGGCTTGCATGACTTTGATGGCCTCTAAGGTATCGGTAATATCAGAGGATACAAATACTAAAGCCTGCACCGTGTCATCGGCTAGGAGGTCGTTGATTGAACCAGAAATCGCAGTGGGGTTGTTGACTTCAAAGGTTTCATAGGTTGGTCGAATCTCGGTGTTCTCTTCGTGAATAGTGACCAAGGCTGAGGCAATCCCCGACCCATAAAGACCATTTTGAGCCAAAATGGCAAAGTTGAGAATGTTCAATTGTTGTAAATGCCATTGTAACACTGCGCTTTGGAGAGCATCCGAACCAGTCGTTCGCCAAAACAAACCGGGATTTTCATCCGAGAATTGGGTGCCGAGTGGTTTTAAGTCTTGGGCAGTAGCCGATGGAGAAATAAACAGTGCCCGTCCATCACTAAGGTTCATTGCGTACTGTGTATCTTGTGAACCAGCGGGGCCTATGATGACCTCTGCACCGACGGTTTCGATTAAAAATTTGGTGACGGTTTCCACAGCCTCTTTTTCCACCAGTGTATCACCGGCTTGGTTGGCATAGTTGCAAGAGATCATCACCAGTGGACGATTGTCTAGCCACAATCCCTCGCTTCCGGTGGTCAGAATATCTTCATAGGCCAAATCACTGGCAGCAAGTTTAGACTGGTCGGATTCAAAATCAAACATTCGCCCAATAATGTGCGCATCAGTGTAGAGGGTGGGGTCTTCCCAAAAGTCAGCAGGATGAGCCGTCATACATCGAGGGATGGGTGTGAGAACATCACAGGTTCCTTCCTCTGCGAGGCAAGTATACCCCACACCAAAGGAATCAATACAGTCAGAAGTAGCTTCACACTTTGTTTGCTCAACGGTGGTAAAGAGGACACAAGCTTGTAATAACCAAAACATCAAAATGTTCCTCCAATCAGCAGTCCTCGATTCCAGAGATTGAAATGGAGCGAGGTGTTGGTTTCTGTACCTTGATCTAAGAGTTGCCAAGTCGTAAAACCCGCACCAACAAGGGTAGTACCCCACAATAGAAGACTGGTATTTTGTGCACCTTGAAAGTCATCCAACAGACCATCATCGAGCACGGACTGTGTACATAGACCCGTACTTAAATCACAACCGGATTCAATCGCTGTATACAAAGAGGCAGTGCGCATAGTCATCAAGGTAGCACTGGTTGCCAAAATAGCCGTACTACCGATTGCCCCAATGAATAAGGGATTATTTTTCTGTGGGTCAGCAGTGGGCAACGTTTCAGGTTGTTGATTTGCCGCAGCGTTGGTGGTGTCTATTTCTGTCTCGGTGGTGTTTTGATTGGTATTGTTCCCTTGCTCTTGTTGAGCTTGTTCTTCGACTTTTGCTTGTTCCGCAGCGTACTTTGCCTGTTTACTCTCCAAGTCCACTAGCCAAACTTTCAATTCCTCTTGTTCTTCAAAGGGCGCAAATGCACGGTATTGTTTTAAGTAATCAATTGCCTTTGGATAGTCTTGGTTGGCTTCATGTGCCAAGGCTATATTTTTTAAAAAAGCTGGTAATTGGGTGATTTCATATCCTTTTTGCCAAGCCAGAACCGCAGACTCGTATTCCTGTTCTTCATAGAGCAGTTGGCCGTTGTAAAACAATTCTTTGGCACGCTCTTCAGAAACAGTGGATTCTGCAAAACAAACTTGGTGCAACCAAAACAAAACAAACATGGGTAACTCAGTGGGCTATTTTTCAAATGGGTTGGTGACGTTTTTAACACCCTTGTTCTTTTTTGCATCTTTGGGTTTTATTTTGCTTGGGGAGATGGTTTTCTTTGGTGCGTCTTTGACAGTTGTTTTTGTCGAAGAGGGAATTGCAGTGACCGGTTTGAGGGTGATTCTTTGAATCCCACTTTGCAAGGGCTGTTTGAGCGTTTCGGAGGCGAAGCCTTCTTTGCGAATGGTTAAGCTGTTGGCGTCCGCATTGTTTACGTCAGCTTCTTTGAGTTCAATAATCGATGGGGTGGTTCCCATGTATTGATTTCCAAAGAAAATCGATGCTCCAGCGGGTGTGCTACGAATGTCAATCGCCAGAGTCGTGGCGACTTCTTGAGGTGTTGTGGGCGCAGCAGATTGAGGTGTGGTATTTTCAATACTGGTGGGCTGAATGGTGACCGTGGGTGTGGCGCGTTGGGTAAACACAAAACCAACGATACCGATGATCAGTGCCAGTCCACCCAAAAAGAGAAATGGTGGTTTGTTTTCTTTGATATCATCGAGTTCAGTGGTTTGTTCAAACGATGTTGGCCGCTGTTGTTTGATGGTTTCAATGTGTTCGTGGGTAGTGCTCTCCACAGCCAACGAGATGTCTTGGAGTGACAAGGAGGTGTAACTTTGAATGAACTCTTCATCGCAAAACAGTTCACCATCTTCTAAACGGAGGGTGGCTTCTGGGTTTTGTAAACAGAGTTCAACGGCTTTCTTCATTTGGCTAATCGAAATGAACCGATCTTCGGGCTTCTTTTGAATCGCAGTGTCAATGATCCGACAAAGTGCCGGCTCAATGTTTAAAGTGGGAAGGGCTTCGATGAGTGGTGTTGGTTGTTTAAACAGTTGACTGGCCAGAATACTAGAGAGCGAAGATCCTGTGAAGGGCTGCTTGCCAGTGACCATCGTATAGAGTGTTAAGCCCAAAGAATACACATCGGTTTGTGCAGTTAATTCGTCACTTTTACTTTCGATTTGTTCAGGACTCATGTACATCGGACTCCCCAGCACCATTCCTGTTTTGGTCATCGTGGGGTCATGGTTGTCTGCACGCGCCAATCCAAAGTCCAGCAGTTTACACTGTACACCCCGCTCTGGAGAGTCAATCAACATGATGTTGCTGGGTTTGAGATCGCGATGAAGAATGTTTTTACGATGGGCTTCAGCTAGAGAGCCACACAATTGAATCGCAATCGATTTGGCAATCGTTGGGTGCAAGGGTCCATGGCTTTTGAGGTATTCCTTGATGTTTTTGCCTTCCAAATACTCGATAACTTGGTATTGATAGCCTTCGGAAGTGATCCCGTAGTCAAATAAACGAATAGTGTGGGGATCAGAGAAACCAGCAACGGTTTGTGATTCCAACTGAAAACGCTTGTTGTCGCTGTCATCTTCGGGGTGCA
>CAKZLX010000681.1 GCA_937127265.1 uncultured Pseudomonadota bacterium | reverse complement strand
TGGGTCATCTTTGAGTGGAGCGTTTGGAATATAGACGGTGTGTGTGTCGTCCAAATGATGATGAACATATTGACTGTAGTGTCCAGTGACCTTTTTGATGTAACGTCGGGTTTCATCATAGGGAATGTGCTCTACAAATTCATCCATCTCCCATGTCCCCATTCGATCACGATACCATCGAGACATGTTGTGTGGACCGCCATTGTAGGAGCCAACCGCCAAAGGATAGGCATTGTCAAATCGCTCCATCAGTTTGGAGAAGTAATAGATACCATAGCGCAGATTGGTTTCTGGATTTTCCAAGTCTTTTGGTGAGTACCCCGCATCGCCCAACAAAAATGCGAGTTTGGCACCAGTTGCTGGCATCACCTGAATGTATCCAATGGCGCCGACCCAAGAGCGAACCGTTTCGCGATAGGCGCTCTCTTGACGCATCAACCCAAGCATTAGCCATGGGTCTACGTTGTATTGTTCGGTGATGCTCCACATGTCGGAAGGACGCACCAAAGGATAATTAATCTGTGCGACCGCGGTTAGATCTGATGGTTCGGTAAAGTATTGCTCCATTCCAGTGGTGTAGCGTAAAACGTAATGGTGGGTTCTCGTGTATAAAAATACCGCTCGCCAAGTATCCATGCCAATGTCGGTGTTACGCATGAGGCTATTCATTTTTGGGCTGAGTTGGCGTTTGCGTCCACTTTCCCAACGTTGATAGTTGGCCTGCATATTGCGGGCGGCTTCTGGGTACAGACCGGCATTGACCAACCATTGTGTTTCTGCCAAATTGGGGAATGTTTTGCCATAGGAATCGACAAACCAGTCAAAGACCTCCTCTAATTCGGCCTGTGTTCCCATCACTTCATGTTGGTATGGGTCAGGGTAGGTGTACCGTGTTGGCCAAGTATTGGTTGCGGAGATGACCAGTTGACTTTCTGGTGTAGTGAAATTCTGCCAGTCAAATGTTTTCTGGATGGATTTGGGGGTATATTGCGATAGACCAAGTGTGGTTTTAGTACTTTGTACCGTCTCAGTTTCGGAAAGGTGTACTTGGCGTGATTCTGTCCAGAGGCCTTGGTGTAAAACAGGTGCGGTCACTATTGGTTGAATTGTGTTGTCTACTGTTGATGTAGTGTCTGATTGAGCGACTGTGTTTTGCCGTTGTTGAATGAGTAAGTCGTACCAATGACTAGAATCTAGGGCGCTGGCTTTTGTGTAGTGTTCGCTGGGATCCTGTTCTAAATGTTCTAATGAACGACCAATCCAGTAGTGACTAGCGGCATCCCATCCATTGTTTTTGGCACCGAGTGGTGTCAAGGTGGCGATGGCTTGATCATACTCTTGGTTCATGTAGTAGGAGAATCCACGGTAGAACTTGGCATCATTGCCCCACATCTTCCCCCAAAGTTCAGCGGCTTTATCGTAATGGTTGGCAAACATGTGTGCCCGGGCAATTTCATCACGCGCGCCAGCCCAACGACCAACTCGACCAAAGTGATCCAGTGATTCTTGACCAAAAGTGGAGGCGTTTTCCCATTGTCCTGCTTTGCAGTATGCCCGAAAGATTTTATAGGCATTTTCGGAAGTGGGTTCTTCAGCGTAGGTCTTGGTGGCTAGTTCAATGTAAGGAACAAACTGACGGGTTCGCCAACTGATATTTCGAAGGTTATTTTCTAACCAAGCTTGTTCTTCCTTGGTTTGTTCTGTCATTGGTTTTGATTGTACTTCGAGGTATAAGGCCCATGCTTCCTGTAGTCTATTCCCCTTGATAAATGACTCAATACGCCACGAACGTTCTTCTAGAGAGGTGATGGGAATGGGTTTTCCCAGTATGGTTTGGATCTTGACATCAGTGGTGGGGTATTTGTGATGAAAGTACAGATTGTACAACAGGACAAAGCCCTCTTTTTCATCCTTGCGATAGGTATATTCTGCTTGCATGAGCATCAGAGATTCACGGAAGGGAGATTGTGGAACCTTTTCCAAATACTGGTCGAAAAATTGTTGACTGGATCGAATATTACCGATTTCACCATGACTCATACCAATCAGCATCAGACAATCGATAGCCTCGTCACTGTTGGGAAATTTTTGTCGGATGCCTTTGCAGCGTTTGATGGCGGTCCAATATTGTCGGGCTTCAAAGGCAGCCCAAGGTTCTTGGAGGCGAGCGTAGGTGGATAGTTCTCGTCCGTTACTGCGTACAATCCCAAATTGTGAGGTGGCCAAGTTCCATTCACTTTCTTGGGCATAGGCTTTGGCGAGAAGCAATCGCAAGGCATCGCGTTCCCTACCATAAGGTGCTGTCTTTGTATCAAGCCACGGTTCCACCAGAGAGATGACCCCTCTAGCATCGCCTTCCATCCAGCGCACTTTCGCTTCTTCTAAAAGGTTTGTGTCGGCAAAAACAGGTTGAAGGCTGAGAGACAATCCCAAGATGCTAGTCCACATTTGGTGTTATCCTTGCAGATCTGTGGTGTTTATCCATCCCAAGTATCCTTCTTTGTCATTCCAGAGTTCGACTTGGGTTGAGGAGGTTTGAAGCACAAAAGCCCGTTGTTGATCATTGAGGTTGATTTCATCTCCAAGACGAAACTGAGGATGTGGTGGGTTGGTGATTTGATCGGGGATGACGATTTGTTCTCCTTGCTCAATCCATTCGGCGTATCCACCATCTAAATGTCGTGCCCAAGTCCAACCGTTATCTCGGAGCCACTGTGCAACCCGATCCGAACCGAGTTCACCAGTTTGATCATACAAAACGATTCTAGAAGCCTTGTCAGGCAGTTGGTCGAGACAGGCTTGAATACTGTTTGCTGGGAGTAATAGCGCACCGGGTAAAATACCGGACACGACTTCATTCGGAGGGCGAACATCGATAATGAAGGGGTTGACACCAGAGATAATCTCTGCAGAAACCACCGTTCTCCCGATCTTTTCCTTGTGATTTGGCCCTGGGGTATCACCGGAACCATCAACAATGTTTGGAATGATCGACTGTTCAAATTGTTGTGGGGTGGACCGAGGCGGTCGCTTTTCGCGTTCTTCGACATCGAACTCCATGTTAAAAACTTGAACGGCGGCTTGGCGAATTTTTTTCTTGAGGAATTGACGAATCATGGGCTTAATTGGGGTTATAGTATTTCTCAAGTTACAGTACCATACTCCCACTCATTCATCAATAGGAAAGACCGTATGTTAGACATTATTAAGACCATCGTACTGGGTAGACCAAAGGGGATCCGACGCACAATTCTTTCGAAACTGTTTTCGGAGAGCGAAGACACCTCACCCAATGCCAGTTTTTCTTCACCAATGGGGTCGTCCGAAGATGTTGAGTCACCCTCAGTAGCGACCAATAGTTTGGAACCACCCAAAGATGTGACCCCACCAGAAGGTTTTGAAGTCGTTTTACATAAGGATGCTTTGGAGGAAGGACAGATTGTCGAGGTCATCATTGCTGGTACCGCGATTGCAGTGGCCAAAGCCAATGGTGAAATCTATGCTTTTGAAAATACCTGTCCACACGCTGGCGGTCCTTTATCTGAAGGTGCCTTGGATTGTTCTGAAGAGCATGTTCACGTACGTTGCCCATATCACGGCTGGGATTTTGATTTAAAAAATGGTGCTTGTTTGACCAGTCCCGATTCTGATGTTGGTTGTTATGAAACACATTTGGAAGGAAATGCCATTTGTGTCAAGATTTGACCATGTTCGGTCTAGTTGGACTTGTTTATTTTCTAAAAGAATTATAACTTCTAGGAGTGAAAGATATCTAGGAGTGCAGAATGTCGTTTTCAGCCGAATTGTGGTCGCAAGAGTTTACCCGTCATGCTTGTCCGTCGTGGATTTGTGATTCACAAGGTGTCATTGTTGAGGTCAATCGGGCAGTATCTGTAAAGTATGGTGCGGCCGGAACGGAAACACTGTCTATTGCCTTCGGAAGTCATACGCCACAGGTTTTACAGATTGTGTCCAATACCGTTGGCGCTGGTCAAGTCCGACGTTATTCTCTGGAAGGGGAGACTGTTGAACTTGAGGTTCGTGACTTGGGAGGGCATCGTTTATTGCGTTTGTGCCCACTACAAGAAGCGATTGATCAACAAGAACGATTGCGCCGTTTGGGTGCTTTGTCCGGTGGTTTGTTTCATGCAATTCGCAATCCATTAACAATTGTACAGGGGCGAGTGGAATTGATGCAAATGATGATATCTGATCCCGCAGTGCAACGTACTTTGGATATTGTTTACAATCAATGCGAACGCATTGCCACCTTGTTGGATACAACCCAACAAATTACCGT
>CAKZLX010000680.1 GCA_937127265.1 uncultured Pseudomonadota bacterium | reverse complement strand
ATTTACTTGTTCAATCTTTCGAAAAAAAGATTCAATCAAAAAGGCATTCAACAAACTAAAGAATAGAATGCCAAGAAATCCGATTACACCGCCAAGCGGGAAAACTCCCACTTTATGCGGATAGAATGTACGGCCCGGGAATGCAGGATTGATGGGTCCTGCAACCAATGTTTGAGATGAGTCGGGAAAAGTCAAAACATAGATGTGTTTATTAAATGAGATCCGATGATGGGTAACGGTATTTTGCCCTAGGTCTATATTCCACAGCGATTCTATATGGGCTGATGTCTCAATAGAAAACGGTATTCTAAAATTGTCTTGTATCTTTGTTAAGGTTTCTTCTCGTTTTTCAGGTTTAGTCGAGGAGAGTGTCTCATGCATTAGAAATACACCATCATTCTTTGCTTTATCGTGACTCCAGGTACTATTTGAAAAATAGAGAATGATGATAATGATAAATAAAGCCCACGAGCAAAGTACACTAATCAGTTGAATTCGTATCAGTGATAATCTCATTTTGACACCCTCGTTTCATCTAGATGTACATCGAGAGAGATGAATTAATTACCAGCATGTAACCCAATCCACGAATCGATTTTATCCGTTTTGCTTCAAAGCCAACGACGGTCAGTTTGCGTCGTATTCGACTGACATGTACATCAATCCCACGATCGATGCCATCATATTCTTTGTCCAAGATTTTTCTGTATAGTTCTTCACGCGAGACCACAATATTTTGAAACTGAGCCAACTCATGTAGTATCCTGAATTCGATGTCAGTCAGTTCAACGGGTGAATCTTTGAACAATACAGTTTCTTCAACCAGATTGAATACAAGACCATTCACTGAGAGGGATGTGTTTGAAGTCGTAGATAGATTATTTCTGGATAATAGACGTCGTATGCGTGCCAAGAGAATGCTGGGCTCAAAAGGTTTGTTGATAAAATCATCGGCACCATAATCCAAGCTCTGGATGTGATCGGAGACCAATTGACTGGCAGTTAGCATGATGATGATTCCCGAAAATCGATTTCGAACTTGCCTGCATATTTCCAAACCGTTTGTACCAGGAAGCATTAAATCGAGCAGTACGATCGTAGGGTTTATTCGAACAATTGTTTCGATAGCAGTATCACCTGTAGTGATGATTTCGATTTCAAATCCATAATCTGAAAGATAGGTTTTGAGATCGGTACCAAATGATATGTTGTCCTCAACCATTAAAATCTTATGCATGATTGGTCTCATTCTGTGTTTGTTGTAACATTCATTTTTCATATCACGACAGTAGACTTTCCATAGACACCATATACAAATCTCTACAATTCTCAGTTGGTGTTCTTAACTCCAATGATGTACAAATTGTCCTGTAATCATTTTGGAGGTAGGTTTGCGTACTTATTTATTTTCCATCTCACATACAATATTCGGTTTTCTGACAGTTATGATGGGTGTCATTAGCTGCGGAACTGAAGAAACCCATGATGAGAATAATGACACCCATGAGACCCACGACACTGAGGTCAATAATGATGTAGATGAAGTTTTCTCATGTGCAGATTTTGAAAGTCCCGTTACCACTGAGACTAGAGAGCAGATGGAGATACCACCAACAGACTTGCGTAATTACAGATACTGTGAAGTTCTCCCAGCATTTTCATACGGTGATCGAATTTGCGTAGAAGTATACAATACTCTCAGTTTCAACGACTGCCCCCGAGAGGATTGGGCGGAGCTCAATGCTGAAAACTTACAAGAAGAACTCGATGCCATCCAGGTATTTCTTAATGGTCCACGACACTGGGTAATCAATGGTGCGGAGGGAAATGTGGGTCCAACAAGTGCCAAAATATCGAGTTTTGGTAACTTGCAGATGTCTAGACCTGGATTGCTCGATTTGGAGAACCTTAATGAAATGCCATCGACGGGTGTAAAGTATATTGAACATGAAGTCGCTCGAATTCCTTTGTATGATAAGAAACTATTTTTAAAAGAGGATTTCTTCCATTAAACAGCCTGATTTGTTGATTTTTTTTAAGTCTTATTCGGAAGTCTGTTGTACAGTTTTGGGCTATCGAAGTATGACTCGTACTTCAAATGGGGTACGGTAAACTGAAATTATACTCACCTTTATGGGTTCAGTTGGCTTGAAGATTCGATATACTCAAAACATACACTTATAACAGTACCAATTTCTTATGAGGCTCCCACATGACGAATCGATTCTTTCTTGCAATATATACTTCTCTTGTTCTTACAGCCTGTGGGGGTGGTGGAGGTGGTATCACGTACAACAATAATATCAATTGCCCAGCCACAGTAGGAGCAGAGGCCGATCCTGCAGCAATCCCAGACGAAGAAGGTGTCATTTACGGTACGGATGATATAAATCGTCAATATCTCAATATTTATAAAGCCACGGGTGATGGCCCTAAGCCTGTCTTTTTATACTCCCATCAAAACGGTGCAGACGCATGCTTTGTGACGGAAAGACAAAAAAAAGTGGTCACTGAAGCGGGGTATACGATTGTGAGCTGGGAATCTCATTTGACACTTTTAGACCAACAAACTGCAGAAGAGGCTTGGGCTGATATTAATCTGGTGGTCGAATATCTACGAGCAAACACAACTGCATTTAACATTGATATGAATCACATCATTGTTGCGGGAAGGTCTCGTGGATCAGCTGCCAGCTGGAAGTTTGCGCATAGCCCAGATCCTGCCATCAAAGGTCTGTACATGACTCAAGCTCTGCCTGACCAAGTTTGGGCTGACCTTACGATATGGGACCCCAGGGATGATGTCACTGTAAACTCTAAACCGATTCATTTTGCGTACTATCCTTCAGAGCCCGGTATCCCTGATGATGAAGACGCCCATGACCCTGAAAGAGGCTATGATATTATTGAACGTTATGAGTCACTCGGCATTGGTGACCGCACGTCGATTGAACTTGGGGTACCAAAGCTCGAATTCTATGACTATTTCCCAACATTCTTAGCATCGTTAGAACCATCTTCACCCTAAATTACTCTAGGTTTGTCAGAAATTATTTTGTTTGAATCACACGATTGTTGACTCAGTTTGGTGGAAGAGCGAAGGTTTTGGGTAATCGGTTCAACTTTCTATGCATAAGATGCATTATTCTACGTTCGTAAAAAGGATAGCAAAGTCTCTAGACGGGAAAAGATTTGGAGGTCATTGGACGACACTTTTTTCCCACTTTCTAAAATTCGACCCTTATTTCAGAAAACCAAATTTGTTCATATCCTACATTCAACGCTAGTTCCTCGTAATCCACAGTACCCATTTGGATTCTTGTGTAAATACTGTTGGTGATAGTCCCACGCCAACCCTCAAAACTGTGCCATCTCCTGCAAATGAATCACTCGTAACTCTTTCGCCCGCAAGGAACGCAAGGCTTGTACCGCCGCCAAAGCCGCATTGAATGTGGTGATACAGGGAATACCAAATCGGAGTCCCGCCAATCTCATGGCAGCCTCGTCATGGATGGACTTTTGACCAAGGGGGGTGTTGATCATCAGTTGAATCGAGCCATTACGGACATCATCAACGATGTTGGGGCGTCCTTCACCAACCTTGTTGACTCTTGTACAGGGAATTCCCAAGTCCGAAATTGCTTTGTGGGTACCGCGTGTGGCGTAGAGTCTGTAGCCCATAGAATAGAGTGGTCCGGCAATCTTATCGAGCATCCCTTTGTCTTGGTCACGTACGGATAAGAATACACCACCTTCAAGTGGGAGTTTCATACCGGCACCGATGAGCGCTTTGGCATAGGCTTCACCAAAAGAGCGTCCGACGCCCATGACTTCTCCAGTGGAGCGCATTTCTGGAGAAAGAGCAACATCATCAATATCAAACCGTTGCCATGGAAAGACGGGTGTTTTGATAAAGTAGAGTCCTTTTCCACTGGGGCGTGCGGTCAGTTCAGTGGTCAATTTCTTGCCAAGGCACAAACCGGTGGCAATCTTGGCATAGGAGATGCCTTTGGCTTTGGAGACAAAGGGTAGGGTTCGTGAGGCACGGGGATTGACTTCGATGACGTAGAGTGTGGCATCTTTGATGGCGAATTGAATGTTTACCACACCGGTCACTCCGATGTCCAAAGCGATTCGTTTGGTCACTTCGATCATTTCTTTTTCGAGGTGTTTGGCCAAATAAACAGGGGGGATGACACATGAAGAGTCTCCAGAATGAACCCCAGCTTCTTCAATGTGTTCCATAATACCAGCGATCAGGACATTGTCACCATCACAGAGGGCATCGACATCATATTCCATTGCCATTTCAAGGTATTGATCGATTAACACAGGGTGTTTTTCAGATACATCGAGCGCTTCATCGAGTGCCAGATCAAACTCTTTTTGTCCGTAGCAAATTTTCATCCCCCGTCCACCCAGTACATAGGAAGGACGAACCAACAGTGGGAAACCAATGTCGTCAGCCGCTTTTTGGGCTTCCGTTTTGGAATGTACCATCGCTCCTTTGGGTTGACGGATGTGTAGGCGTTCGAGGAGGGCATTAAAGCGTTGGCGGTCTTCGCACAGATCGATGACATCGGCTTCTGTACCCAAAATCGGAGAGATGCTGTGAGAGAGTTTGAGTGGTGTTTGTCCACCAAACTGGATGACCACACCTTTGGGTTTTTCGTGATCGAGGATGGTTTGGATGGTTTCCACGGTAATGGGTTCAAAGAACAATTTGTCGGAGGTGTCGTAATCGGTGGAGACGGTTTCGGGGTTGCAGTTCACCATGATGGCTTTGTAGCCCAAGTCTTGAATCGCCATCGCCGCATGGCAACAGCAATAGTCGAACTCGATCCCTTGTCCGATGCGGTTGGGACCATTGCCAATCACCACCACACTGTCTTGTCCCATTGGGGTACTTTCATTTTCATCGGCATAGGTGGAATAGAGATAGGGGGTATAGGATTCAAATTCACCAGCACAGGTATCTACCCGTTTGAAAACAGGAGTGACTCCCAAGGCTTTACGGGTGGCACGTACTTCTGTTTCGCTACTGTTGAGGGCTGTGGCCATTGCCGCATCGGAAAAGCCTTGTCCTTTGTACCATTTCATTTCACCTGCAGTCATTTTCTCCAAAGAGGTGCTTTGTAGGGCTTTCAAGTCAACTTGGTATAGATCACGCAACTCTTGTAAAAACCACATATCAATTTTGGTGAGCGCATGGATCTCATCGATCTCGATACCCCGTTCTAAACCTTCTATGATGGCGGGGAGGCGATCGGGTGTGGCGATGGCAATTTTTTCTTTGATCTCAGCATCTGTCCAAGATTTGACGGTAGGGTACTTCCACTCCAGAGATTGTAGAGCTTTTTGTAGAGCCTCGGAAAAAGTGCCCCCAAGACTCATCACCTCACCAACACTTTTCATTTGTGTACCCAGTAATCGACTGGCACCGTTGAATTTTTCAAAGTTCCAACGGGGTATTTTGACCACCACATAGTCTAAAGTGGGTTCAAAACAGGCTGGTGTTTCTCGGGTAATGTCATTGTCAATTTCATCGAGGGTCATACCAATCGCTAGTTGAGCGGCAATCTTGGCAATTGGAAATCCCGTGGCTTTTGAGGCAAGTGCTGAAGAACGAGAAACCCGAGGATTCATCTCAATTACAAAGTATTCACCGTTCTCTGGATTGACCGAAAACTGAATGTTCGAACCACCGGTTTCCACACCGACCGCCCGCATAATCTTGAGTGAGGCATCGCGAAGAACCTGAAATTCTTTGTCGGTGAGGGTTTGTGAGGGCGCTACCGTAATCGAATCACCAGTGTGAACGCCCATCGGGTCGAAGTTTTCAATGGAGCAAACGATGATGACGTTGTCTTTGTTGTCCCGCATCAGTTCAAACTCGTACTCTTTCCAGCCAAGTGCCGATCTTTCCACCAACACTTGAGAAATTGGAGACAAGTCTAGACCATTTCGGATGATGTTGCGATACTCGTCCATATTGTAGGCAATACCACCACCGTGTCCACCCAATGTAAAGGAAGGTCGAATAATCGCTGGCAGTCCCACTTGATCAATTAAATCCTCAGCTTCTTTGAGGGTATGGGCAATGCCACTGGGGGCGACAGGGATGCCGTGTTCAATCATACATTCTTTAAAAGCTTGTCGGTCTTCGGCGACGTGGATGACCTCCGGTTTGGCACCGATGAGTTCGACGTCGTATTTGTCGAGGATGCCTTCTTTGTGTAGATCCAGGTGGAAGTTTAAGGCGGTTTGCCCACCCACGGTCGCCAAAATAGCATCTGGACGTTCTCTGGCAATCACTTGTTCTGCAAACAAGGGCGTCAAGGGCTCCACATAGGTGACGTCTGCCATGTCGGGGTCGGTCATAATTGTGGCAGGATTGGAGTTTAACAGAATGATTTTATAGCCCATCGACCGCAGTACTTTACAGGCTTGCACCCCTGAATAGTCAAACTCGCAGGCTTGACCAATGACAATCGGTCCGGACCCTAAGATGAGAATGCTGTGGATGTCGGTTCTTTTAGGCATAATCTCACTCCAATCGCAATGTGAAAGTGGTATATCGTGAAGAGACCTTTTATTCAAGTCTTGAATACTGCTTAGGTGATGGTTGTTGGTTACATTATAATTTGACTTCTCATTGTAAGGACTTACTATGTCAGCCTTTCAACTTTGTCCCACCTGTTTTGCTGAAGTGTACGACCAAGAGGTATGTGATTTTTGTGGTTCGGCTTTGGCTCGGGAGCAATTTGTTTCGACAGATAGATGTGATGCACAGGGCTTATATGATTCTCAAGCCTTTCAAGAAGTCTTTGAACTGGCAGGTTTACCGATTCAATTGCGCGATTGGAGACAAATACCCAAATCGACCCTGTTTCGTTCACGTTATTCGCTGTTGCAGTGGAAGCAACAATTGGAGATTGGACACTGTTACATCGCCTATGATCATGCCTTGGGGCAACATGCTTTTGTGACTTTGTTTCCCACGCCTTCTCCATTGAGTCAATATCACCAACAGATTTGTTTTCTGTCAACCGTCTACGATGCAGGTGTGGAGCCTTCATTTAGTGTCTTTTTACCCCAAGAAGGTCTACCGATAGAGCAAGCCCTACAACGATTAGGATGGAGTACGGGAAGAATTTGGGAATTGTTTCGCCAAGTGTGTCAACTGGCAATCACAGTAGAAACACGTAACCCAGAGGCGAACTTACCGTTGTATCCACCGTCTCATATTTGGGTGCGTCCCGATGGACAAGTGGAAATGTCGGTGCAATTACAAGATGAAGTCGACTTGGTAACGCCTCTGATTCAGCAACTGGTACACCTGTTGGGTTGGTTGTACGATCCCAGTCAGTCGGTTCAATTGACAATGTTTCCACTGAAACTTCGTCCAGTGATTTTGTCCCATTGGGAGAGAATGGTTTCGGTTGAAGAGTTTTGGAAAGATATCAATGCAACAATTCAAAACAAAGGATGGTACTGTATCGCAAAGTCTGACAGCGACTGGTTGATACGTAATCATGCTCCGGACACCATCCTTTTGTTTGATGAGCAAATCAAAGTACCAAGCACCGTACAATTGTGTGTTTGGAATGCAGCCGTTGGTTCTGCTAGCCTTGATGGTGGGCAAATTGTTCTGGCGTCCTGTCTCGAAGCCTTACTAGAAGTCGGGGTGGTGGACGCAAATGAAGGAGGCGAACGTTTGCTGTGGATGGAGCAATTGGTCATGGGAGTGAATACTGAGATACGCTTGGATAC